>JABFRJ010000158.1 GCA_013141255.1 Hyphomicrobiaceae bacterium | reverse complement strand
GGATACACCGAATCAGTCCGTTGTTCCGCGCGAGAGGGCGTAATAAAAGCATGTGGTTGCTGCATGGATACGTCGACGGTTGCGCGACATCGTGAACTCGCGGAACGATCATAGTCGACTCATCAATCAGCAAGCCTCAGCTGGATCCTGAGTCAGATGCTTAAGATACGCGCCTAAGAGGACTTAAATCGATGCCCGCATCTGGAACCGCCGCGGTCAACACTACATCAGTTGTTCCCGCCTATATTCAATCGGTGGGTGGCTGCTTGAGTGCGGCCATCGGACCGCACGGCATCGACGCTGCAACGCTCAATCGCGCGCTCGATCAATTGGTCGCCCCGCTTGAAGCATTGAAGCAAGCCTATTCGACCCGCTCGCTCGCTATTCTGCGCATTGCCGAAGATACCGCCGATATTGATGCAGCCGAACGCGCCCTGGCCAAACTGTCTGAAGGCGCCAAGACGCTTGTTTTCTTTGGCACAGGTGGATCGTCACTCGGCGGCCAGACGCTCGCACAGATGTCGGGATGGAACATTCCTGGCGGTGCGAGCAGCGATCAACGCAAACGTCCTCGCACACGTTTTTACGATAATCTGGACGGCGCCACCATGTCGGGCGCGCTTGCTTCGCTCGATCTTGCGAGCACGCGCTTCATCGTCACGTCCAAATCGGGCAGCACGGTCGAAACACTCGCCCAAGCCATCGCCGCATTGAGTGCCGTCAAAGCGGCGGATCTCACAGAGCGCATTCCAGAGCTCTTTCTCGGTCTCACCGAACCCAACGTCGAGGGTAAAAAAAATGGCCTGCGGGATCTCTGCGCGGCTCACAACATTCCGCTCTTGGACCACCACACCGGTATCGGCGGTCGCTTCTCGGTTCTGACAAACGTCGGACTTCTTCCCGCCATGGCGCGTGGCGTTGACGTGCGCGCCATCCGTCGCGGCGCGACCAGCGTCGTCAAGGCCATGCGCGATGCACCGCACCCCAGAGAATGCGCCCCCGCCATTGGTGCGGCCACCGCCATCGTGCTCTCAAACGAAAAGGGCATCTCAACCCAAGTTATGATCCCCTATTGTGACCGCTTAGGCCGTTTCGGTGATTGGTTCGTGCAGTTGTGGGCTGAAAGCCTTGGCAAAAACGGCAAGGGCACGACACCGATCGCCTGTCTCGGCCCACTCGACCAGCACAGCCAATTGCAACTCTTCATGGACGGACCGCGCAACCATCTCATCACTATTCTGCGTACCCCTACGCTTGGAAATGGTCCCGTGATCGACGCTGAAATGGCCAAGACGGCTGGCATTGCCTTCATGGGCGGCCGGACAATCGGTGATCTCATTTCAGCACAAACCAAGGCCGTGCCGGAAGCGCTTCTGCGCGCAGGACGTCCGGTGCGAACGATTGATATTCCCGTGCTCGATGAGATCGCGATTGGCGCTCTCTTGATGCACTTCATGCTGGAAACCGTGCTCGCCGCAAGTCTCCTCGGCATAGATCCTTATGATCAACCCGCCGTCGAACTTGCAAAAACGCTGACCCGCGACAGCCTCTCAACCAAGACGTGATGGCGCCCGCCATGGCCATTCGTCAGTTAAGCCCCGAGACAGTCAATCGCATCGCGGCAGGCGAAGTGATCGAGCGTCCCGCAAGCGTCGTCAAAGAGCTGGTCGAAAACGCACTTGATGCCGGTGCCACCGAAATTGAGATCGTAGCCGCAGCTGGTGGACTGTCGCTGTTGCGCATCACCGACAATGGCGCGGGCATGTCGGCCCAGGATCTTGAACTCTGCGTTGAACGCCACGCCACATCGAAACTCAACGACGATGATCTGTTCGACATCCGAACCATGGGGTTCCGTGGCGAAGCTTTGCCCTCGATTGGCTCCATCGCCCGCCTAACCATCCAGACACGCCCGCGTGGACAAGATGGCCTCGCCCTCGTCGTTGATTGCGGTCGTAAAAGCACCATCGGTCCAGGCGCTCTCAACCACGGCACCATCGTGGAAGTGCGTGAGCTGTTTTCTGCGACACCAGCGCGGTTGAAATTTTTGCGCTCCGAACGCTCAGAAAACCAAGCCATCTCAGAAATGGTCAAGCGTCTCGCCATGGCCAACCCCGCCGTCGGTTTCGAGCTTGTGACCGGCGATAAAACACCGCTCCGATTTCCTCGCGCTGCCGAAACACCCGACGGACATCTCCAGCGCTTAGCCCGCGTGATGGGGCGCGAGTTTCTCGACGACGCACTACCGGTGCGCGGCCAACGCGACAAGTTAGAAGTCACCGGTTACTGCGCACTCCCAACGCTGCATCGCAACGACGCGGGCGGACAATATCTGTTCGTCAACCGTCGCCCCGTGCGCGATAAATTATTGTTAGGCGCCATTCGCGCCGCCTACGGCGATCTTGTGCCCAAGGGGCGACATCCCGTTTTTGCGCTCTATCTGTCGGTGCCAACGGATGTCGTCGACGTCAACGTCCATCCCGCCAAAGCCGAGGTGCGCTTCCAGGACAATGCGGCTGTTCGCTCGCTTGTCATCAACGCGGTCCGGCACGCGCTTGAGGCAGCCGGTCACCGCGCATCAGTCTTCGGCGGACAATCAACGCTCGAAACCTTGGCACGCACGCCACACCAGCCAACAGGCAATGTTGCACCGTGGTCAGGGCCGCAACCTTTGCTAGGCCAACAGTCAACGCCAAATCAGCAGTCATCGCCATCGTACATCACCAGCGCCTTGGCCGAAGCCATGCAAGCGCCGTTCGCCGATATTGCAGCCCCAAGCGCCGACGCTCGCCCCTCTGGACCCACACCAACGCCAGACATGCTGGCCCGCCCATTAGGGGCAGCGCGTGCACAAATCCACGAGACCTATATCGTAGCGCAAACCCACAACAGCGTTGTCATTGTCGATCAACACGCGGCCCACGAACGCCTCGTCTACGAGCGCATGAAGGCCGCACTCGCCAACGGCGGCGTTGCGCGCCAAGGTCTACTGATCCCAGAAATTATCACGCTCGAAGACCACGAAGTGGCCGCCCTCGAAGACGCCTCGGCTGAATTGGCGGAGTTGGGACTTGTACTCGAAGCTTTCGGATCAGACGCCATTGCAGTGCGCGAAACGCCCGCACTGCTCGGCCAAACGAATATCAAGGGCCTCGTTACCGACCTGGCCCGCGACATCGCCGCCGACCGTGGACGCACCGCGCTGAAGGAGCGCTTGGAAGCCGTTTGCGCCACCATGGCCTGCCACGGTTCCGTGCGCGCTGGCCGCCGCTTGACCGGCGACGAGATGAATGCGTTGCTCCGTCAAATGGAAGCCACGCCCTATTCAGGCCAGTGCAATCACGGGCGTCCTACATACGTTGAGTTAAAGCTGACCGATATTGAGCGGCTATTCGGCCGCCGCACCTAACGCAAACCGCAGGGCCAAAACATGTCTGGACGCACCATGGCCTTCCTC
>JABFRJ010000539.1 GCA_013141255.1 Hyphomicrobiaceae bacterium | reverse complement strand
GAATACGACATCCCCTCGGAACCTTCGTGCTTAAGTGCCGCCTCAAAGTCGCTTATGGCGGTCTCGCATTGGCCAAGGCGCCTGTAGGAGTCACCGCGATCGGCGAATGCATACTGGTCGTTAGGCAGAGCCTTGATATCGGTATCGAAATCTACGATCGCTCCAATATGATCCCCGGACTTGGCCTTTGCGTTCCCACGCTTGTGAACGGCCCCAAGGTTTTTCGGATTAAGTTCGATCGCTGCTGTTAGATCAGCTATGGCGGGCGCGTACAGATTCGCCTCGTGGAAGGAGCCGCCCCTGTTGGCAAGTGCAGAAGATCGCGTTTTTGTATCGAGCCCGTCGTTCTTCAGTGATATCGTGCAAGCTTCGCGGACATGGGCCCAATCACTTCGATTGTTGCATCGCTCATAGTCGGAGCTGGCCGGCGCAATGAGCGCGTCGTTTTCGACTCCATTTCGGGTGTATGCAATGCGGACAGATTTGCCGATCTCAAGAGTTGTCGCATGTGTCGCGAATTCGGTCCCGCTTGCGATCTGCCTGCCGTCAAGTGACGTGATGACGTCGCCTTGTTCCAAACCGGCATGAGAGGCAGGGCCTTCGTATTGGCTTTTGACTACGGCCCCTTTGACATCTTTTGCTTCCCCAGCGTTAACATCATAGAAAATGATACCAAACCAGGGGCGACGCGATGCGCGGAGCGCTAATTCTAAGTCATGCGAAAGTTGTTCTACCTGCGACTCGTCTCGGCGTGCACTTTGGACCTGACCAAGACTTGTTAACAACCTCGCACGAGACTTGAGCGCCGACAGCGAATTGCGGTGGCGCAACAGGGCTTCACCAAGCTGTTCTACAGCAAGCTCCTTGTCGCCTTCGGCTTCCGCAATGCCCGCGCGAAGCTCGTATATGCCGGCGAGGCGGGGATTTAAGTTCATGGCATGTTGTGCGTCGAGCTTTGCCTTATCAGTTGCGCCACCAGCAAGGTGCGCCGAGCCTCGCGCAACGCGCGCCTCAACATCGTTCGGTCGCGCTTCGATCACCGCAGAAAAATCTATAACAGCATCTAACGGGCTCTTATTGGCCATGTGCGCGCGACCGCGAACCATTAGCGTGCCGAGTTGGTCACCCTTAAAGCCCATAACCTCATTCAATAATTCGATCGCAGCTTTGGGATTGTTTTCCGCAAGATGCACCAGTGCTAGACCAACCCGAGAGCGGGCATCTTGTGAATACTGTTTGTTGTTCGTCGCGAAGATCCATTTCGCGTATTCAAGTCGACCGGTTTCGAGTGCTGCAAGGCCACGATCCTCGACGGTTCCCTCACGACTATCGTCGCGCAGGTAGGAGTCTGTCGCCATCATAGGGGCGATCTGACGTTGGGCTGTCGCCGCACGCTCGTATTCTCCGATCGACAATAATGCATCGCGACGCCGTATCGTATTGAGTGTGCGGTCGTCGATGAACGAAAGAGCTGTGCAATTGGCAATAGTCTCAGCAAAGATGCGCTTTTTCCAGCCGTCAACGCAACCAAACCCATGAATTATTCCATAAGCCGGTTGTCCAAGACTCGCCATCTTTGCTAAGTCGCGTTGCCCATCCTCATAGCGGCCTACGGCTACGAGCGTCCAACCTCTCATTTCGTGCGCATGAGCTGATTGTGGTGCCACTTCTATTACACGGTCATAGTCGGCGAGCGCTCGAACATAGTCACCTTGCTTGGTGTATGCCTTGCCGCGATTCAACCGCGTACCCGTATTGTTTCGGTCCAGTTCGAGCGCCTTGGTGAAATCGGTGATCGCCCCAGTCGTGTCGTCGGCCATGAAGCGCGACCAACCGCGCGAACTCCATGCAACGGCTTCCTCGCTCTTGCGCTCAATGGCGCGAGAGAAATCGGCGGCGGCGCGGAGGTGCTCTGATTTCTCTTGATAAGCGAGGCCTCGATTAAAAAATCCTGCAAAGGAGTCGGGCTTTATCTCGACTACCTTGGTGTAGTCAGCTATCGCTTTGTCAAAATCCTTGTTTTTAAAGTACCAATTCCCGCGATCGTTTAAGATGTCTGAATTTTTTGACTCACGACGGACGCGGTCGTTCATACTTTGCAGTGATGCGTCATTCGCAATTTTTCCAGATTCGGTTGCACCGCTCGCTGTGGTGTTATCCGGCGGCGATGCTGGCTTAAGTTTGCTGAGCCTAATCTTTGCCAGATCGGTGAATTGGCCGCTCGGATAGGCTTTGAGGTATGCTTCGAATTCTGCAGAATCAGTACTATTGGAAATACTGCGCCAGAACTCTATTTCAGTGGCGGAGTTCGTTTGGGCGGGCGAAGGGCCAGATAAAACACTCGCCAAAAGAACCGTGGCAATAAAAAAGGTTTTATGCATGATTATCTCTATTTGAAATATTTGAAGCGTCCAATGTGCCAGGACTTAGCCTTCCCCCAGCGTAAGGCGGTGCTGGCGTGCATAGTCGCACTGAGGTGTGCAATCGATCCGGTTTCTGGTCATTACCAAACCACCACAATGTCCTCGCGATGTCCCCCCGACTCGACCTCTCCGCCATCCTACTCAGGAGTGAACGGACGGCAAGTGCGGCTTATACCCCGACCTGAACCGTAGAACGCATGGGTAGCAAGACGGCCACGGACGCCGCCAAAGGCAACTAGGACGTTGAGCAAGCGAAGGCTTGGCGGTTTTTTTGCTATTGTAAATTAATTGCTAGCACCTATCTAGCCAAGGGAGAGCGACGCTGTTTATCGGAAATCCCGGCGTGGTGATCTCGATCAGGCAATCTTCAAAGGTGCGAGCACCCCATGACCATGCCCCCACGGATTCTGACCCGCCGGCATCTTCGCGAACTGATCCCGTACACGCCGCAGCATATTCAGCGTTTGGAAAAAGCCGGAAAATTTCCGCGGCGCATCCAGCTCGGGCCCAATCGCGTGGGTTGGGTCGCCACTGAAGTCGACGCCTGGCTTGCCGAGCGCATTGCGCAACGCGATGCGCAAGCCAAGGCGGCGTGACGCTCACATGCGCACGCTCGTCGTAGCATCAGCCAAAGGCGGCGTCGGCAAGACGACTCTGGCCACGGCGCTCGCCGTCGAGGCGGCCAAGACGAAACGCGTCGCTGTGATTGATCTCGACCCGCAACAGTCGGCGGCGCGCTTTCTCGATTTGCGTGACATGGCTAATCCGCGACTTGTCACACATGTCGCCGATCTTGCGGAAGCGCTCGACCTGCTTGTGGATGACGGCGTCGACCTGGTGGCTATCGACACGGCACCAGCCTCTCTCTCAAATCTGGTTCCAGCCGTCGCGGCAGCGGATCTTGTCTTGGTGCCGGTACGCCCATCACCGCTCGACGTCGAAGCCAGCGACGTCATGGTCGAGCTCCTCCGGAAAAGTGGCCGTCCGTTTGCCTTTTTCATCAATGGTGCTTCGCCTTGTTCTGTGCTGGTCGAG
>JABFRJ010000180.1 GCA_013141255.1 Hyphomicrobiaceae bacterium | reverse complement strand
TCTCGGTACTCTCGGTTCCGATTGTGAATTCGATTTATGGCGCAGTCCTGGCCAACGAAGGTAAGCTCCAGCATCGTAATGAAGAACAAGAAGCAGATCAGATTGCGATCGATTTACTTGTGGCTGCACGTTTTAATCCAGGTGAAGGCGTCTCGTTTTTTGAGGTATTGAGTAAGGCGCTACCGGAGAAACAGAAAACAAATACGGTTCTCGGGAACATCCGTGGAGGTGCCTCGGGACCTCTTGCTCTCAATGACGTCCTTGGCATGATGATTAACTTGCTGCACGCCCCTTTAATTGGACTGGATTATGGGGTGCGCCAGCTTGGAGACGAGAGAACCCATCCAGCATTTATGGAACGCGTCAGCGGCATCCAGGCTTACGTAGCTAAATTCTATCCTGAGGCAAAAGGCCTCCCAATGTCGAGAATGTTAGACCAAGTGATGCCTTCAACCTCAAAGCAATGGTTCGCGGATCTCAGGCTACTAGACAAATTCACTGCTGAATTGGCGCAGAAACAGAGGTCGAGTAGCGATCAACAATTAGAGACCGCTATCCGCGGTTTGCTTAAGCAGAGTCTTGGGAATTGGCCGCAAGCAAGAATTCTGGCGTCTCTTTTGGCGACGCGACGAAGGGATTACGCGAATGTCAAAAATGATCTGCATGTGTTGGAACAGCAGTCTGGATCTGGCTTTGACATCTATTTCACGTGGGGGGTGATGTTCGATGAAATGCTTCCCGGTGACGACCCGCTATGGCGCGGGTTGGAGAAATGGAAAGGCACATCTGCCGCGGAAATATATAACGATATTGCCATCGTCTACGGGTTGCGCGGTAACGAGGAGAAACGCAAGAAGGCCATAGAATTGTGTAAGATACCAGCACGCCGTTTGGTTCGAGACGAAAGTGCACGTCGCGGATATGACGTGGGACCACAAGTCGAGGCCGATGTGGTCGGGATTGTTTGTAGTGGAACCAAATACCTGAAGGATATCCAGAAACAATGGGATGTACTTTTGAGAAAGTACTCGTTCGCAAAATAGTCGGAAGTTTTTAAGCCGACAGTTAGCAATACTGTACCAGCTTAAGTTTTCATTTGGGGTTATAGTTTCAGATGCAGTCTTGGACACTCCACAACTTCAGTGTGCGGTTACGGCTGGAGAGCCCTATGGCCGTGGAAGTGATGGCGCTCGCAAGGGCGCTTTTAGCTGGGTATATCGTTAGGTGAGCTTGGCCAGTGCGCGTTCTACTTCCGCCAAGGTCACCATCAGTTTGAGAGGCAGGGCGGTCGAACTTCGGAACCCGTATTTCTCATAGAATGCGCGAGCATCGTCATCCAGGGCGTCTACGAGAATGCCACGAATACCCAGCAATGCGGCGGCTTGCATGGTGCGCAGCATGGCGTCTTGCAGCAATCCAGCACCAATCCCAAAGCCATGGGCAGACTGGTCGACCGCAAGGCGGCCGAGAAGAGCCATGGGCACGGGATCGGGCATGTTGCGCCGGACTTTGCCGGTGGCCTGGGTGTGCACGACGGAACCGGCAGCTAGAGCATAATAGCCAACAACGCGTTTGCCGGTGCAGACCACGACCGTGCGGGCGGCACCGGCTTCCTGATTGATCAAGGCGTGGCGAGTGAGCCAGATGTTGAGGGCAGGCTTACCGCAATCGAACGTCGACGTGTCGTGATCGGCAGTGAGCAAGGCTGGCGTCGTAAAGCTCATTTCTGCCAGGGAGTCTTACGGGCGAAGAGGGCAGCGAGTTTGGGATTGTCGCGAGGCGCTTTGTCCAGTTCGCGCATAAACGTCTTCCAGGCGGTGGCATCGAGATGGAACACGCGTTGATCGCGCAGGATCTCTTCCGCTCCCCGGCGTGCGGTATCCAGCACGAACTCAGATCGTGTTTTGCCGCTTGCTTCAGCGGCGCGATCAATCAAATCGCGGTCAGCCGCGTGGGCGCGGATGTGGATGTTCGTCTCTCGGTTTCCAGTACGGGTCGTCATGGCAGGTATCCTCTCACCCTTACAGTATGGGGCTTTGTGCGCACATTGTCAACACATTCGGAATCATGATGCTTTGGCTAGGTTTACCGAGACTTAGCGGCGCGTTGTTGGCCAGCTTTGACGATGCGGGCCACGTTGAAGGGGCGGGCTTTGTTGATTTGCTTCGTCCCGGCCGCAACGTCAGCCTTGAGGGCGTGAAGTTCCAGAGCTCGACGGGCTTCCGCCATCTCGAAGTCCCGGATGGCTTGGCGTAAAACTTCACTGTCGGTGGCGTAATTGCCAGACTCTACGGCGGTATTAACGGCAGCAAGCTGCTCCGGGGTGATGGTGACACGTTCCATGATAGGGTTCCTTCGTCAGCTTATGGAAAGCAACACAAAATCATACTGGTGTGGATCAATTTTCTTGCAGGATGCAACGCTAATCAGTAAGCTGATGAGTGTGTTAGACGTGAAATGCAGGACAACACGACCGCAGCTTTGACTTTCATTCAGTTGCGGTAAGTGCCTGCTACAAGCGGATGACAGGGTGGGCGCTCGATGTGCAAATCGGCGCCTTTTTTTGTAGGCAAACGCTCCCGTTATCAAGTGAAGGATGGCGTAGTGTAGCGATTGTCGGCTTGCACGCTGACGCCCTGCATCGGGAAGATGTAACGAATGAAAGACGCAACGATGTTGCAACCACACACAGAAGCACGGGCTTCAATTTCGGACGTATGCACGAAGTCCAGACAAGCACGAATTCGCTTGTTCAACGACATGTTCAGAACGCGAAGCGACAAAGTATCACTGGTCATGGGGCATGTCATTGTCACGCGAGGTATTGCCGAACTGCCTGCGGTATTTTTTACGGCGATTATGGAGGCGGTGAGAAGATTTGATGACTTTACCGAGCACAACGACCCGCACGGCGAGCATGATTTTGGCGCGCTGACAGTATCTGGGGAGCGTATTTTCTGGAAAATTGACTACTACAAGCGCGGTACGGAAGAAGGCAGTCCCGATCCGTCCAACATGGTGCTGACCGAGCGCGTCCTGACCGTCATGCTAGCCGAGGAATACTAGCATGGATGCTGTCACATTCCTTGCCGTGAGCGGGTTTGTGGTGTGGTGTTGGATCGGATGGCACATTGCAAGCAGAAGCACAGCGGTTTTGCAACGGTTGAGATGGGCCATTGTTGGCCCAAGACGACCGCGAATAAAACATCAACGATACCCTTGATACCGGCCCCTTGCCGTTGCATGGCGCAGTGTGGTCAGCCCTTGAATCGCACCACATGCGCCAGCGTGGCAGGGGCCTTGCTACATTTTAGGCAATGTACTTTCGGCACATCTGTGGAAGGGGCCGCGCCCTTTGGTCGTCGTCTCGCTCGGCCCTGCGGGCCTCTCTCGTCGCCGCCCTTCGGTCACGTCCCGTCCCTCTGATTTTTGTAATTATATTTATATATCTTGTTATC
>JABFRJ010000402.1 GCA_013141255.1 Hyphomicrobiaceae bacterium | reverse complement strand
GGCGCGGGGCGGAAAAGCAAACGCGCCTGACGCGCAAGCCCCCATGCAACAGGTGTCGTCGTGCGTCGCCGTAGGAGCGGATGGTACTGTGGCACCCGCCACCGCCCCGGGCAGTGGCACCGAAATGCACCAACCGGTCGCCCCGTGATTTGCCTGACGGGCGGACGCCGTTGTTGCTAGGGCCACACCCTGCAGTACCAGCGCGTAGGCTAGCAGCAGTGTCAGCTTTAAGGATCGCAGACGGGTCAGCATGGTTTGAGCTAGCCGCCAGATTGTGCTTCCGTCAATGGCGCACGCTGTCTCAGTATTTTGTCGTGATCAGCGAGGCCATTTAATGGTCGTAGTCGTCGCTTTCGCGCGGACTGATCGGCCGAGTACCAGTCGACTTTGGCAACAGCAGCAGCGCGATCAGAAATGGAGGAAATAGCAGCGTCCATGCGGCCCAGAACGAGTAGTCGCGCCGTTTCATGCCCGCGATGATGCCTGCGGCGGTGGCCGCAAGAAGGGCAATCGTGCCGTAGATGGCTATAAACTTCGCCATGCGGTTGTCCTGGAACTCTGTTTGCGCCAAATCTGGCGCAGACGCTGCCGTAGTTGATGCTGACATTACGGCATAAATCCAAGGGGCGTTTAGATTCATTGGAAACGGATTGCCGTAAGCGATGGCTATTTAGGTCGTTTTGGGCTGATGCGCGGTCGTTGCGGCTCCGCTGCAGGGCGTTCGACCAGCACATCTTTACTAAAACGGAATAATTTTGCCGGGCGCCCGCCGGTGTTGGTTCTGAGGCGGCCCGTTGCCTCCACTAGTCCGGTGGTTTCGATCTGGCGACGGAAATTCTGCTTGTGCAGCACGGGACCTAACAGAGTTTCAACCGTACGCTGCAACTCGAACAATGTGAACTCATCGGGCAACAGCTCAAACACGACGGGGCGCGTTTTCAAAGCCGCGCGGAGCCGTGACAGCGCCACCGCGAGTAGCCTGCGCTCACCGGCCTGGAGGTCTTGCCCTAGTCTTGGGTCTGGTCTCGTATCTGGCCTCATTTCTGGCCTCATTTCTGGCCCGGACTCTGGTACAGCAGCGGTACGATCATTGTCGATCGGTGATGCGTCCGAGGTGTCACTTGAGACGATTATGCCGGCATCCGCCAACACATCGAAGCGTTCAACGACGCGAGTTTCGTCCCAGGACTCTCGACTGGTGCCAAAGGCAAACCGTATCCGTGCTTGTCGCGCATTGACTGAGCGGTTGCGCGCGGTGCGCGGTCGTGATGGCTCGTCGCTGCGGGCCCATGCTTGCAAGCGTGGCATAACCAAACCATCCATGATGCCCGGTCGGCCGTGACGCCAGTCTTCCCAAGGTAAAAAGACATAAGCGCTCTGCCACGACACGGTGGTATTGCGGGGATGCGCTTGGCGAGGCTTGCGTTCGCTTGGTGGAGGGAGGAGTGCCAAATATCCGATCTCAATGGCCTTGGCTGACGTTGGTTCGGACACGACGCGCGCTATCAGCTGCTCGATGTAGCCGAGGGCGAGATCGGCCACTCCTTTGGCAATTGCGCGAGCGGCAACGTCGAGCGACTGGTGTTGGGATGGGTCGAACGTACCGCGCGGAAATGCGGCGCCGAAGGGTGGTTCTGAGACCAGGAGCGTGCTGATCATTGGCTCATCGCCGCGCACAGATATGACGACCATGGAAAGCGTAATCGGAAGCGCTGCTGATTTTCGCGAGCGCCGCAGTGGTTCCGAGGTTGTGGACGCGCGCGCGGCTTTTGACTGTCGCCGCACCGCGGCGGCGGCTGAGATCTCCTCGGCCTCTGCAGTCGCGTTACTGATCGCGGCCATTCTTCACCTCGCCTGCCGGGGGCGTTGTTCTTGATTCTTTGCTGGCCCATGGTTGCTTGAGACTTCGGCGGCACATAGCGCTAACTAAGTAGTATTTTTACGGCTGTGGTGCAAATCCCATTGGGAAAGCGAGAGCAAAAGCGGTAAGCAATCGCATACCGATGGGCGTAATTTTGCGGTGCCGCATTGATCGTTGCGCTGCAGCGGTGGCAAAAGGCGCAGGCCTGGACGCCTTGCATTACACTGGCGATTTATTGTCGCTATTGACGTCGATGGCGCGACCACTTGCGCGCGCGGCGGCCTGCAATTCAGCGAGGCGTTTCTGCGCGCCGGGATTGACCATCCCAGCCGAGATGATGATTTTGGCGGCGTCTTCAACGGTCAGATCAACGGGCGTCACGCTGCGGCGCGGCACGAAGACGACAAACCCAGACGGAGGCAGTAAATGCGTTGGCATGAAGACTGAGATGAGGTCATCATCGGGGCGGGCGGCTGCGATCTCATCGGCGGCATTGCCGGTAATGAAAACGATGGCCCAGATGCCAGGCGAGGGGAATTCCATCACTGCGACTTTCTGGAAAGCCTGTGATGGGGAGGACGCGGTGACGACGCTTTCGAAGATTTGTTTCGTGCCGCGATAGACGTTGCGGACAACAGGCATGCGACTCAACATTACTTCTCCAGCACTTATGACAGTGCGGCCAATCAGGTTGGCAGCAAGTGCACCGATGAGAGTCAAGGCGAGCAGCGCAAATATCAAGCCAAAACCCGGCAATGCAAATGGTAGATACGTGTCTGGATTATAGACTGCGGGTATATAGGGTTTCACCGACCGGTCGATCAAGTTGATCACGTACCAAGCGATGTAGAGGGTGATCGTCAACGGACCGACGACGACGAGGCCGGTCAAAAGGTAATTGCGAAGTCGCGCGCCCAAGCGGATTGTTGGGACGCTATCATCGGACTCAGCAAGGCGCGCGAGCTCAGCCGGTAAATCTACATTGCCGGTCGACGGTGGCTTGCGTTTGATTTTTTGTGGCGGCTTCTTCAAGTCATTGCCTCATATACCCCGGGATACTTCGATCGCTTGGTCCATTCGATCGCTGCTTTCTAGCCCGTGTCTGGTTCGCCATCGGGAGAATGCAGAACATGGTCGTTGCGGCAGTCTGAACACCACCGCCGATCTCATGCCAACTCTCATAGCAGATTTGTTGCGGGCCAACGCCTCTACGAAGGCCTTAGACCGCAGTCTTAGCACGGGCGCCATGGAGCTTAGTCGTCAATTGTTAACGGGGACGCAATCGAGGCCGCTGCCCTTGAGTTTTTCGCAAGCGGCTTGGGCGTCGCGGGCGGTGCCGTACGGGCCAACTCGGACCTGGAAAAAGGCGCCCATATTGCCAAACTGGGTCTGATCCACGGTGGCGGGGTGGGCTGAAACAACGGCTGCATACTGAGCCTTTAGGCGGGTAACGACGGCTTGAGCCTCGGCTTGGGTTCGAACGAGCGCGACGCGGGCCCGGTATGCACCTGTCGCTGCGGGGGGGGCTGTTGGAGCGGCCACCGCCGGGCTGGCAGCGGCCACCGCAATGTTTTGTGCACCTGACGCGGGTTTGACC
>JABFRJ010000019.1 GCA_013141255.1 Hyphomicrobiaceae bacterium | reverse complement strand
GTGGTATCGGTGCCGATGCTGCACTTGAGCGCAGAGAACAAACACGCGACCAAACGCAACCAGAGGGCCGCTCATGAGCTTCGGCGGCCTCGCCTTTCTCAATCCAGCTTTGCTTGCCGGTCTCGCAGCTCTGCCGCTGATCTGGTGGCTGCTCCGCGCTGTCCCACCCGCCCCACGCCGCGTCGCCTTTCCAGCCACGCGCATTCTCGTCGGCCTCGAAAACCGCGACAAGCAATCCGAGCGCACGCCGTGGTGGTTGACGCTCATTCGCCTGCTCGCCGCCGCCGCCCTGATCTTCGCCCTCGCCGAACCCGTCCTCAATCCCGAACGTAAAGTCCAACTCGCAGGCACCGGCCCCGTCGCCATCGTCGTCGACAACGGCTGGTCGTCATCGTCGCGTTGGAGCGAACGTCGCGCCGAGATTGATCGCCGCATCACCGAAGCAGAAGCCTCGGGCCGCTCAGTGGTCATAGTTCCAACAGCATCCGTCAACAAATCACAGCCGCCCCGTATTGAAGCCCCTGCGCAAGCACGTTCCACCGCCGCCGCTCTTGAACCACAACCCTTCGCGCCCGATCGCACGCGCGCTGCTGAACTTTTGAGTGCTGCTCTCGGCGCCGCCGCAGGCGCTAGCGTCCTCTGGCTCACCGACGGCATCGATCACGACAGCGGCACCATCACGTTTGCCAACGCCCTCATTGCAGCCGCACGCGGTGGCACCGCGCTCGCTATTGAAACCGCGCCCGGTAACGAAGCGCTCGGGCTCTCAGCCGGTATCGGTCAAGGCGGACGTCTCGAAGCCACCTTGCTCCGCGCTTCTGGTCCCGAAATCCGTGGTCGCATTGTCGCGCTCAACACGCGCGGCCAACGCTTGGGCGAAAGTCCGTTCGTCGCCGCTTCAGGCACCACCAAGACCGAAATCAAATTCGATCTACCGCTCGAACTGCGCAACCAAGTCACGCGCCTCGAAGTCGCAGGCGAACGCTCAGCAGGGGCAATCCATCTGCTCGACGCGCGCTCACAGTTTCATCGCATCGGCATTCTCTCCGGCGCCAGTCGCGAACAAGCGCAGCCCCTGCTTGCCCCGCTCTACTACATCGAGCGCGCACTCGCCCCCTTCGCCGAAGTCGCCAAAACCGACGACGCCAATCCCGCCACATCCATTGAAACGCTGATCAAGCGCAACATCTCGGTCCTCGTTCTCGCCGACATGGGCACTCTGCCGCCCGAGATCAAAGCCAAGGTGGCGGCCTGGGTGCGCAAGGGCGGCGTACTCGTCCGCTTCGCCGGACCACGTCTCGAAAATGGCGGCGACGAACTGATCCCATCGCCCCTCCGCGTTGGTGGTCGTGCCTTGGGTGGCGCGCTATCCTGGTCGACACCGCAACCGCTCGCACCACTCACCGATGACAGTCTCTTCGCCGGTCTCGCCATGCCAGCCGATGTGCTGGTCAATCGCCAAGTCTTAGCCGATCCCGCACGTCTCGGCACTGACACCAAAATTTGGGCCCGCCTCAAGGACGGCACCCCGCTCGTGACAGGCGCACAGCGTGGCGAAGGCCAAGTCGTGCTGTTCCACGTCACCGCCAACTCCGAGTGGTCAAATCTTCCGCTCTCCGGCCTTTTCGTCGACATGCTGCGCCGCATCGCCACCTTGGGCAAACCCGGCGGCGTTGGCGACGTTGCCGCCGACGAAGCTGCCATCACCGCGCAAGACAAAATCGCCGCCGAAACCGCCGAGGTTCTTGCACCAACTCTTGTGCTCGATGGCTTCGGCGCCTTGAAACCACCGCCACCCACCGCTCAAGCCATCCCACTTGCAAAACTCGCCGAAACCAAACCATCGGCCCAACATCCGCCCGGCTACTACGGCGCCGCTGCAAGTCCGCGCGCGCTCAACATCATCACCGCAAAAACCGAACTCAAACCCTTGCCTGCGTTACCTTCCGGCATTGAACGCCGCGCCATCGAAGGCTCAACCGCCCGACCACTGAAGCCGCATCTCCTCACCCTGGGGCTCACGCTGTTGTTTATCGATATTCTCGCCATCCTCTGGCTCTCCGGACTTCTTGGGCTCGGTGCTCGCGGTGCCCGTGCCGCTGGCGCAAGCGTCGCACTTCTTGCCATCGGCGCCGCCCTAGCCGCGTCACCCGCAGACGCCCAAATTCAAGATCGCCCGCAGTTCCAGCTGCCGCGTCAAACCCCGCCCGGCCAATATCAGCAAGGCAATCAACCCAACCCCTTCTCCAATCGCCTGCCGCCCGCATCACGTCCCGTCAATCCGCCACCAACAGGCCCCGACGCCCGCTCCATCATCGCCTCGGGCAAAGTCACCATCGGTTACGTCCGCACCGGTGACGCCAGCGCCGACCGCGTCAGCGAGCTCGGCCTCAAAGGACTCGTCACCTTCCTCGTCGCAAAAACCGCCGTCGAACCCGGCGAGCCCATGCCGGTCGATATCGCCACCGATGAAATCGCCTTCTACCCGTTGCTCTATTGGCCCGTGCTCGCCACCAACCGCACGCTCAACGACGCCACGCTCGGCAAGATCGACGCCTACATGAAAAACGGCGGCATGATTATCTTCGACACGCGTGATGCTGGCACCGCGCTGCCACCCGGCATGGGTCTCGACGCGCAAAAAGGCACGCCGCTGCAACGCCTGCTCGGCACGCTCGATCTGCCGCGTCTCGAACCCGTGCCCGAAACCCACGTCCTCACCAAATCCTTCTACTTGCTGCGCCAGTTCCCCGGCCGCTACGACAACGGCCAACTCTGGGTCGAAGCCGAAGCCCCCGCCGATAGCTCGCGCGGTCGCCAAGCCCGCCGAGTCGACGGCGTCTCGTCTGTGCTTGTCACGTCGAATGACTTCGCCTCGGCTTGGGCCATGGACGAACGCTTCCAACCCATGTTTCCCGTCGTCCCCGGCGGTGAACGTCAACGCGAGATGGCCTTTCGGACAGGCGTCAACATCGTCATGTACGCTCTGACCGGCAACTACAAAGCCGACCAAGTCCACGTCCCCGCCCTCCTCGAACGGCTGGGGAATTGACGCAATGATCGCGCTTCAACCACGCCCAGAAATCAATCGTGCTCGCTCACTCCGTCAAACCAAGACGCTTGCAGAAATCAAACTCTGGCGCGCGCTTCGCGGACTCAATCGTGATGGTTGGAATTTCCGCCAGCAATCTCCCATCGGTAAATATATTGTCGATTTCGTCGATCATAGCCATGCACTGGTAATCGAAGCCGATGGCAGCCAACACATGGAACCCGCCGCAATCGTATATGACAAGTCGCGGACTGCCTGGTTGGAGTCCCAAGGCTATCGAGTGCTGCGATTGAGCAACCACGACATCTTGCAAAATCTCGAAGGCTGTATCGACATCATCCTGCGCCTCTACCCTCGCGCCTCTTGTAACAACGAGGAACCCGACGCCTCTTCTCCCGCCCCCCTTG
>JABFRJ010000316.1 GCA_013141255.1 Hyphomicrobiaceae bacterium | reverse complement strand
ATATTGGCGAATGACCAGGCAGTTGCTGCAGCGAAGACGAGTGCCATGGCCCAAACACCAGGTCCGCCTGCAAGGCCTGAGAAGATCACCGCGAGCCCGATGGCGGCAACCGAGAGGCCCGCGATTTCAGCCTTTGTCGGGCGCTCTGCGAAGAGCACGAGCGCTAGCGCAACGGTGATGATCGCCTGCATTTGCAGGACGACAGAGGCGAGGCCTGCTGGCGCGCCCCAGCGGAAGGCCGTGAACAAAAGCCCGAACTTTATGATCGCAAATAGCAACGCGTAGCCGATTAGTACGCGCCAGGAAGCTTCAGGCTTGGGTACAAAAAAGATGAACGGCACGGCTGCGAGCAGAAAACGCGCGGTGACAAGAAACATGGGAGAGGCTTCTGTTACTGCGTACTTCATCACCACGAAGTTGAAGCCCCAAATAAGCGGGACCAACAACGCAAGACAGATATCACGCGTGGTCATGGTGAGGCGGGTTGCTGTGGTGGGCGCAACGGCAAGCGGTGGCACGCTCAACGCCCTTTGTAGTTCGGTTTGCGCTTCTCGTTGAAAGCGGTGATGCCTTCCTGGCGGTCTGCTGTCGCGATCAGGCGATTATAAGCCTCGAGTTCATAGGCATAGCCTGTGGCGCGGTCGAGTTCGGTGGCTTTGTCGATGGACTTCTTGGCTTGGCGCACGGACATGGGCGCGTTGGCCGCGATTTTGCCTGCGACGGCGAGGGTCTCTTCCATCAATTCGGCGCCGGGCACTACTTTATTTGCGAGACCCCAGGCGAGCGCATCGACTGCGCCGAAGGGCGTGCCCGTCAAAATGATTTCTTTGGCGCGGCGCTGGCCGACTGCGCGAGGTAAATTCTGCGTGCCCGCTGCCCCTGGCATAATTCCGAGCGTAACTTCGGTCAACGCAAACTTCGCGTGGTCGGCTGCGTAAACAAAATCACAACCGAGTGCCAATTCCATGCCACCCGCGTAGGCCGCCCCATTAACGGCGGCGATAATTGGGATGGGACACTCCATAATGGCGCGGATAGCTTGCTCGATGACGGCATGTTGCTGACGCCAGGTCTCGTCTGTCATTCCGCGTCGTTCTTTGAGATCGGCACCCGAACAAAAGGCGCGATCGCCCGCGCCGGTTAAGAGCAAACACGCCGCAGCGTTGTCATAAATGTAAAATTGCGAGAAGCAATCACGCAGATCCGTCATCATCGCCGTATTCATGCAATTCATGACTTCGGGCCGGTTCATGGTGATGATACCGATACGATCGGTGCGGATGTCGACTTTGAGGGTCTCGAACGTGGTGCGCAGCATGGGGCCGGATGCCTCTTTGAAGATTTTGCGGGATGAGCGGGGAGCGGGACGCAGCCATCACCGGCTCCTACTTGCCCGGTCCGCGCGTGGGTGGCAAGTTTCGCCCGACACAGCAGGCATGCCCTGAGCAAGCAGGGTCGCCGTGAGAGGGATGTACAATGCTGCTTGGATGCGTGGCCGACGACCTAACGGGGGCAACCGATCTCGCCCTGATGTTAACGCGTGCGGGTATGCGCACTGTGCAGGTTATGGAGCCACCGAAAGATGCAAGCCAGCTTGATGGGTTCGATGCGGTTGTGGTGGCGTTGAAGACGCGGACCTGCGCACCTGACGAGGCAGTTGCGTTGTCGCTTGCGAGCACCGAGGCCCTTTTGAAGGCCGGTGCGCGGCAGATCTTTTTTAAATACTGCTCGACGTTTGACAGCACTGAAAAAGGGAACATTGGGCCGGTGGCGGACGCGCTGTTGAAGCGATTGGGCGCAGACTTGACGATTGCTTGTCCAGCGTTTCCGACCAACAAGCGGACCATCTATAACGGCCATTTGTTTGTCGGTGATGTGTTGCTCTCCGACAGCCCGATGAAAGATCACCCACTGACACCGATGCGGGATGCATCGCTGGTGCGTGTGTTGCAACGGCAGACGCCGCACAAGGTTGGCTTGGTTTCGTTTGGCACTGTTCGCCAAGGGTCGGCTACCATCAAGGCCGCATTCGATGCTGCACGGGCGCGCGGCGAGAGTTATCTTGTTGTCGATGCGCTTGACGACCAACACCTGGTGGACATTGGCGCTGCGTGTGATGGTCTCAAACTCGTTACCGGCGGCTCGGGTGTGGCGCTCGGGTTGCCCGCAAACTTCGTGCGTGCTGGGCTGATGAAATCGGCGCCAGCGCCCACGACCATGACTGCGCCCAAAGGGCGGTCTGCGATTTTGGCCGGGTCGTGCTCGGAGGCGACACGCGGCCAAGTTCAGTGCGCCATCGCGGCTGGTGTCCCGACGTTCAAGATCGATCCCATGGGCATTGCGACGGGCAAATTCGACGCTGCATCTATCGCAACGTGGGTGAGCGAGAATGGCGCTAAGGGTCCAGTGCTCGTCTATTCATCTGCTGATCCTAACGCAGTCGCGGAGGCGCAGCGCGTGCTTGGACGCGATAAAGCTGGTGCATTGGTCGAACATTTGCTCGCCGATGTAGCGAAGCGGATCGTCAACAATGGCGTCACGCGATTGCTGGTTGCGGGCGGGGAAACGTCGGGCGCCGTGGTGCAAGGGCTTGGTGTAGAATCGCTTGAAATCGGGCCTGAGATCGATCCCGGCGTGCCGTGGACGCGAGCCGTTGGCCGTGACCTCGTGTTGGCGCTCAAGAGCGGCAACTTCGGCGCGCCTGACTTCTTTACAAAAGCGTGGGATCGCCTGACATGAGTGCGCTTGATAAGACGCGGGCACATATTGTTGCTGTGGGTTTATCGCTGTTTAATCGCGGCCTCACGCATGGATCGACGGGCAACATTTCGGTGCGACTCAGCGATGGCGGTTGGCTGATGACGCCTACTGGCTCGTCGCTTGGCACACTCGATCCGTCACGACTTTCGTTACTGGATGCTGCGGGCAAGCATATTGGCGGCGACGCGCCTACCAAAGAAGCATTTCTGCATACGGCAATGTATCAACAGCGCGCCGAAATGAGCGCTGTCGTGCATCTGCATTCGACCCATTCGGTGGCGGTGTCGTGCCTGCACGGACTTGATCCCCATAACGTGTTGCCGCCGATCACGGCCTATTCGGTGATGCGTGTCGGCGCTTTGGCGCTCGCGCCGTACTTTCCACCGGGGGATGCAAAGCTCGCTGATGCCGTGCGGGCATTGGCGTCAAAGCATCATGCCATTCTACTTGCCAATCATGGGCCGGTAGTGGCTGGTCGCTCGCTCTCGGCGGCGACTGACGCCATTGAGGAACTTGAGGAGACGGCGCGGCTAATGCTGTTGCTGCGCGGGGAAATGATTGCGCCGCTCACGGCGGCGCAGGTGGACGAAATCAAAAAACGGTTTCCGGTTTGAGCCGGGACGTATATTCCAGGGAGTGGATACAATGTCTAATAAATTGGATTTGACGGGACGTGTGGCGGCGGTAACTGGCGGCGCACAGG
>JABFRJ010000012.1 GCA_013141255.1 Hyphomicrobiaceae bacterium | reverse complement strand
CAATGTGAGCGGAGGACCACCGGCATCGGGGATATATTTGGCGAGGCAATCTTGGATGGCTTTGACTTGGCGTGCGGACGGCGTGCGGTCGGGTGAGTTGGGGTCGATGGGTTCGCGAGCGAAGTGGGGTCCGCCGAGTTTGAAGCCCGGATGTTCGAAGACGGGGAAGCCGTAGAAGTTGCCCTCTTCGACGGTGAGGATGAAAACGGGCAATGCGCCGAGGGCGAATTTCTCTGGGCGTCGGGTTTGGAACCAACCGATGGCTTGTTTGACGGTTTTGACGGACGCCAATACTTCGGGTGCGAACTCTTTGATCCATGCGCCAGCGGAGAGAATGAGTTTGCCCGCCGTGTAGGTGGTTTTATCGGTCGTGACGATGACGCCGCCGTCGGCGGTGGGTTTAAAGCCGGTGACGGTTTCGCCGACGTGGAGTTCCGCGCCGTGCTTGAGGGCGAGGCCGGCGTGGGCGAAGATCGCCTTCTCGCTCAAGACGAAGCCGCCGTCTTTTTGGTAGAGCGCGTGATGAGTGGCAGGCAGCGTGAAGGCGGGGTAGCGACGCATGATGTCTTTGGCGTCGAGAAGTTCGTAGTCGAGGTCGTGATCAAGGCAGGACTGGTGCGAGCTTTCGACGAAGCCTTGGCCAATGGGGGCGAGATCAAGGGCGCCTGTGACGTGCAGGAGTTGCATGTCGGCTTCGCGGCCGGTCTGCTGCCAAAGATGGTGGGCGCGTTTGACGATGGGGACGTAGTGGCTGCCTTCGAAATAAGCGATGCGGATTATGCGGGTGTGACCGTGGGATGAACCCATGGCGTGGCCGAGGTCGAAGCGCTCGAGGCCGAGGACGCGTTGTCCGCGCTTGGCAAGTTCATAGAGCGTGGCGGAGCCCATGCCGCCGATGCCACAGACGATGGTGTCGTAGGTGTTGGACATTGGTCGGGGCTTTCTGAGTGATGGTGCTGCCGTGGTTCTAGCTGCGCTTTTCTTACCGTACCACTTTGATTTCAACGCCGATGTCGAGGTTAGCCCAGATCTTGTCGGTGGTCATGACGGGGAGATTGAGATGTTGGGCGAGAGCGAGACAGGCGCGATCACCCAACGAGAGGCCAAATTTCACTGTTGGCGCTCGAAGGGCGGCGATAGCGATGGCTTGGCGCGTATCGAGCGGTTCGATGTGGAGGCGGAAAATATGTACGGCTTTGACGGCTTTTGAGAGCGGCATGCCTCGGTCGACCAGTTTGCTAACGACTTCGGCAGTGTTGACGGCTGACATCACGGCGTTGCTTAGCACGTCTGCGACGACATCGCCGCCCGGCTCGACCAGCAACGCTGCCATGAGCGCGGAACTGTCGAGTACGTGACGGCTATGGGGCTGATTGGTGGTGCGCACTGACGCGGGGGGTTTCATCGGTTTTTGAGGTCCTCTTCGGCCTGCTCCCTGCGACGATCCAGGATCAACTCATCGACGGCACTGGGGCTTCCGGGAAGAATGAACTCGCGGACAAGGGCGCGGGCCTCGGCAAGGGCTGTGGCCACCGGCATCAAGCGGAGCTCACCATCGACAAGGGTTGTCAGGAGGGTATCGCCCTCGACGACGCCCATGGCTTCGCGCAGGTCTGCGGGGATGACGACACGACCGCCTGGGCCGATTTTAAGACGGGCGCCGCCTGAAGGTGACGCCTGATCCAGACGCGAGCCAAAGCCCGGTTGTTGTTGTTCGCCAAATCCTGATACGCGCTTTGTCATGACAACACCTCTTTGGGTTGTATTTTATTGGCTGGGTGCGAGGTGTTGTCAATAGGAGAATTAGTGGCTCATTTTAGCTTTTTGGCAAAAGACACAAACTTGGCACTACTTAGTCTCCTCGAATAGCTCGCGCCCAATGAGCATGCGGCGGATTTCGCTGGTTCCGGCCCCGATTTCATAGAGTTTGGCGTCACGTAGGAGGCGACCGGTGGCGTAATCGTTGATGTAGCCGTTGCCACCGAGAATCTGGATGGCGTCAAGGGCGTGCTTGGTGGCGCGTTCGGCGGCATAAAGGATGGCACCGGCAGAGTCTTTGCGCGTGGCCTGGCCACGGTCGCAGGCTTTGGCGACGGCGTAAACGTAGGCCTTGGTGGCGTTCAACTCGGTGTACATATCGGCGACCTTGGCCTGAATGAGCTGGAAGGTGCCGATTGGCTGACCGAACTGCTTGCGCTCGTGGATGTAGGGGACGACAAGATCCATGCATGCTTGCATGATGCCGATAGGTCCGGCGGCGAGGACGGCGCGCTCGTAGTCGAGGCCGGACATCAGGACGTTGACGCCTTTGCCGACGGAACCGAGCACGTTTTCTTCGGGCACTTCGCAATCTTCAAACACGAGTTCGCCGGTGTCTGAGCCGCGCATACCGAGCTTGTCGAGCTTTTGGGCGACCTTGAAGCCTTTGAAGCCTTTTTCGACCAAGAACGCAGTCATGCCGCGCGCGCCAGCGTTCAAATCGGTTTTTCCGTAGATGATCATGGTGTCGGCGCAGGGACCGTTAGTGATCCAGAACTTGGTGCCGTTGAGAATGTAACGGTCGCCTTTTTTGTCGGCGCGAAGTTTCATCGAGACGACGTCAGAACCGGCGCCGGGTTCACTCATGGCGAGAGCACCGACGTGTTCGCCCGAAATGAGCTTGGGTAGATATTTTTGTTTGTGCTCCTTGGATCCGTTGCGGCGGATTTGATTGATGCAAAGGTTGGAGTGGGCACCGTAGGAGAGGCCAACGGAAGCGGAGCCTCGGCTGATTTCTTCCATGGCGATGACGTGTTCGAGGTAGCCAAGGCCGGAGCCGCCGTATTCCTCTTCAACTGTTATGCCGTGCAAACCGAGGGCGCCGAGCTTGGGCCAGAGCTGGCGGGGGAATTCGTTGCTCTTGTCGATTTCGGCGGCGATGGGGGCGATTTCGCTGGCGGTGAAGCCGCGCACGGTTTGGCGGATTTGGTCGGCGGTTTCGCCAAGATCGAAGTTCAGGGTCGGATATTCATTGGGGATCATGGCGGGCTCCGGGTCGGCGGCAGGTAAGTGGTCAGTGGTCAGTGGTCGACAAGAGCCTTATAGGTACTTGCCCGCTTGGCAATGAGCAACTGGGCGCGCGATCAGATGAATTGTCGGGCGGAATTCAGGTCCGCAGTTCGACCGACTTGTGGTGTTTACGGCATGGCGATTGCCGATCTTGTGTTTGTGTTTGCAATTATTGGGCGAGGTCGACGGCGATGAAACCTGACGATACGGACCGACCCAATACGCATCATTGGCCGCCGATTTTGTATGTGGTCGTTGTGGTCGTTGCTTGGGGTCTTGGACTGTGGGTGCCGTTGCCGAGTATTTTCGATAGCGCATACGCCAAAGTTGTTGGGTGGCTTCTGTTTGCCATTGGTGGTGCGGTGGGTGTGATTGCGCTCGTCCATTTTCGCCGCGTCGGCACGCCGTTCGATCCGACCGCGGC
>JABFRJ010000414.1 GCA_013141255.1 Hyphomicrobiaceae bacterium | reverse complement strand
GTCGGTCGCCCACTTCGAGGTCAGCAGGTACGCTTGCTTCCAATAGGCGAAGTAAGGATTGTGCGTCCAATCCGGATCATTGAAGCGGGCGTCGCCCTTGTCGGGTTGCGTCACTTCGGCAGCGTCCTGTCCAAGCATCCGCTGAGACGTCTGCTGCCACAGTTTGAAAAAATCGCCGGTCAGCTGGGTTTGCATCTCAACCAGTTTCTTCGGATCGTTCATCCACGACTGAGCAATCTCGCTCCATAATTTAGCGGCCGACTGCGCGTCCGCTGCCGTCGACATTGGATCAATCTTTGTCGCGGCAGACTTCTCCGCCATAGACGCCGCAACCTTGGTACTCTCCTCCATCAGCCGCAGCATGTTCTTGGCAAACATCTCCGGGTTCTGCTGCATCAAATGGGCGGCATCGAGAGCCTTGGAAACGCTATCGTTTGGTTTCTGCATTGGGGGACCCGGGGCGTTGGCGAACAAACGGCGATGCACGAAGAGAAAGCTCTATGGGGGAGTCACCTCCCCGAAGCGAGCAAAAATGATACGCTCTTCGCCCGTCCGCTCAAGCCCGTCTTTCATGTTGGGTGAAGCCAAAACGACAAAAACACCCAAAATAGCCATCAGCGTAAACAGGCCACACCCCCAAAACGGGCTCAAGCCTTTGACGCGCGGTGCGGATCACCTTAAAGAACGGAGCGCCGGGACGAGCCCGTGGTGAGCCACGGGATCGTTTTGCTGCATTGCACCTAAGCGTCGCCGATAGAAGGCCGACGCTTTTCACCTCTAGAAACCCTCAACGGGAGCCTCCCGTGATCGAAGAATTCCACCGCATCAAGCGCCTGCCACCCTACGTCTTCGCCGAAGTCAACCGGCTCAAGGCACAGGCGCGAGCGCGGGGCGCGGATATCATCGATCTTGGCATGGGCAACCCCGATCTCGACGCGCCTCAGCATGTTCGCGAAAAGCTCGCCGAGACGCTGGGCAAGCCGCGCACGGATCGCTACTCGTCATCTAAAGGTATTCCAGGACTGCTCAAAGCCCAGGCGGCGTATTATGAGCGTCGCTTCGGCGTCAAGCTGAAGCCCGAGACTCAAATCGTGGCAACACTGGGCTCCAAGGAAGGCTTCGCCAACATGGCGCAGGCCATCACAGCGCCCGGCGACGTCGTGCTGGTCCCGAACCCGTCTTATCCAATACACGCCTTCGGCTTCTTGATGGCGGGCGGCGTCGTACGCTCCGTGCCAGCTGAGCCAACGCCCGCTTTCTTCCCCGCGCTTGAACGCGCCTTCCAGCATTCGATCCCAAAGCCCATCGCGGTTGTGGTCTGCTATCCGGCCAACCCGAGCGCTTACGTCGCCGATCTCGATTTCTATCGTGACCTCGTCACGTTCGCAAAGAAGCACAACATCTTCATCCTCTCCGACCTCGCTTACGCCGAAGTCTATTTCGACGACAACAAAAAACCACCGTCGGTTCTACAGATCCCCGGCGCGATGGACGTGACCGTCGAATTCACATCCATGTCCAAGACCTTCTCGATGGCCGGTTGGCGCATGGGCTTCGCGGTTGGCAACGAGCGTTTGCTCGCGGCGCTTACGCGCGTAAAATCTTATCTCGACTACGGCGCCTTCACACCGATCCAAGTCGCAGCCACCGCCGCGCTCAATGGTCCCACCGAGTGCATCGATGAAATGCGCATGACCTATAAGAGACGCCGCGACGTGATGGTCGAGAGCTTTGCCAACGCTGGCTGGGTCATTCCCCCACCATCAGCGTCGATGTTTGCCTGGGTCAAAATTCCCGACCAGTACAAAGCCCTGCAAAGTCTTGAATTCTCGAAGTTGCTGATTGAGAAGGCCGATGTTGCGGTCGCTCCGGGCATTGGCTTTGGCGAATACGGCGACGACCACGTCCGCATCGCGCTTGTCGAAAACGAGCATCGTCTCCGGCAGGCGGCGCGTAACTTGAAGAAGTTCTTCGCCATGCCGACGGATAGCCTGCACAACGTCATTCCTCTGGCCCAGCGAGCCCAGCCCTGAAACTTGATCTATTCATGACAGAACCACTCAAACTCGGTATTGCGGGGCTCGGCACAGTCGGTGCCGGGCTCCTGCACCTGTTGGAAGTCCACAATGCCCGGGTCGCCGATCATCTCGGCCGCCCCGTCAAGGTTATGGCTGTGTCGGCGCGGACACGACAAAAAGATCGCGGCGTTTCGCTCGCGGGCGTCCGCTGGGTCGACGATCCCGTTAAACTCGCGACCGATCCCGCCATTGATCTCTTTGTCGAGCTCATCGGTGGCGAAGATGGCGTCGCCAAAAAAGCAGTTGAGGCGGCACTCGGCGCCAAGAAACACGTCGTCACAGCGAACAAAGCATTGCTGGCAAAGCATGGCTTTGAACTGGCAAAGTTGGCAGAGAAAAACGGCGTAGCCCTCAATTTCGAAGCCGCCGTCGCCGGGGGCATCCCCGTCATCAAAACCATGCGCGAAGCCCTTGTGGGCAATCAAGTCAAGCGCGTCTATGGCATTCTCAACGGCACTTGCAACTATATCCTGACCAAGATGCAGGACGAAAAGCGCAGCTTTGCCGATGTGCTGAAAGAAGCGCAGGCCAAAGGTTATGCCGAAGCTGATCCGACATTCGACGTCGGCGGTTTCGATACGGCTCATAAACTGTCGTTGCTTGCCGCACTCGCCTTCAACACCAAAATAGCCGCCGATCAAATCCATATAGAAGGCATCCAGTCGATCAACCAGCTCGACATCGAGGCTGCCAACGAACTCGGCTACCGCATCAAATTGCTCGGTGTAGCCCAGATGACCGACAGCGGTATCGAACAGCGCGTCCATCCCACGTTGGTGCCGAAGGATAGCGCCATCGCCGGCGTGTCAGGCGTCACCAACGCCGTCGCCATTGATGCAGACTTCGCCGGTAGCCTCATGTTGGTAGGGCCCGGAGCAGGCGCGAAAGCAACGGCTTCAGCCGTCATGAGCGACATCGTCGATATTGCCGCAGGCTTCGTCTTACACCCGTTCGGCGTCGTAACCTCGAAGCTGAAACCGTTCAAACGCGCGAAACTCGGTCAGCATACTGGTGCCTATTATCTGCGCCTCGCCGCCTACGATCGACCCGGCGTTATGGCCGCCATTACACGCCGCATGGCCGAGCGCGAAGTGAGCCTCGAAAGCATCGTTCAACGCCGTCCGCGCGGCACCACCATCGGCCAAATGGGCTCCAACGGAGGCCAGGGCCTGCTGGCGAATGTAGTCATCGTTACCCACGATACAACCGAAGAATCGATCCGCAAGGCCTTAGACGCTATCGAAGCCGACGGTAAGGTTGCCGAGAAGCCGCAAATGATCCGGATCGAGCAATTATGATTGAAGAGACACCTCCCTCTCTCCCTCGTTAGGGGGAGAGGGTCGGGGTGAGGGGCGGCGACTGGTACGGACCACGAGGCTGCGCCTGACCCTAACCC
>JABFRJ010000255.1 GCA_013141255.1 Hyphomicrobiaceae bacterium | reverse complement strand
ATCGGACACGAGCACGCGGCGACGATTGCCTATGTTTTCAGGTTTAACGTGCTCGTAGGTTTCGGGTTCTTTGAGGATGGCGGAGGCGTGGATCCCAGCTTTGGTGGCAAATGCTGCCTCGCCGACGTAGGGGGCGTGACGGTTCGGTGGACGATTTAAAATATCGTCGAGCATACGGCTGGCGCGGGTGAGTTTGGCTAAACGTTCGGCTGTGACTTTGGTTTCGAATTTGTCGGCGAACTCGCTTTTCAGCAGTAGCGTCGGAATGATCGATGTAAGGTTGGCGTTGCCGCAACGTTCTCCGAGGCCGTTGAGCGTGCCTTGAATTTGGCGCGCACCTGAGCGCACGGCAGCAAGTGAATTGGCGACGGCGTTTTCGGTGTCATTGTGGGTGTGAATGCCCAAGTGCGTGCCAGGGACGATTTTGACGACGTCGTCAACGATGGCGGAGATTTCGTGCGGAAGGGTTCCGCCGTTGGTGTCGCAGAGAACGACCCAGCGCGCGCCTGCATCATAGGCCGCTTTGGCGACCTGCAGCGCGTAATCGCGGTTGGCTTTATAGCCGTCAAAAAAATGCTCGCAATCGATCATGGCTTCGCGGTGGCCCGAGGCGCGAATGGCGGCGACGGATTCTGTGACGCCTGCGACGTTCTCCTCGTTGGTGATGCCGAGGGCGACGCGGACGTGATAGTCCCAAGCTTTGGCGACGAGGCAGATGGCGTCGGCCTTGGATTGAAGAATGCTTTGGAAGCCGGGGTCGTTTGAGGCGGAGCGCCCTGCCCGCTTGGTCATGCCGAAGGCCGTGAAGCGCGGCGGTGTGCGCGGCGATATGTTGTCGGTTTCAAATGGATTAGAGGCAAAGAATTCTGTGTCGATGGGATTGGCGCCGGGATAACCGCCTTCGACGTAATCGATGCCGATGTCAGCAAGCACCGCTGCAATGCGGCGCTTGTCTTCCAAGCCGAAATCGACGCCCGTCGTCTGGGCGCCATCACGTAAGGTTGTATCGAACAAATAAAGCCGTTCGCGCTGGGTCATAACTCGCGCCACACCGTCTGATGATTTCAATCGTAGGGTTGGCCTTAGCACTCCGCGCGCGGCAACGCCACCTCGACAGGCGTCTTATGCTGCTGTGTCGCGCCCAGTGGAGTTGGGGCCTTCAGCGAGCGCGCCCACCAACGGCGTCAATGCAATTTTGGTAAACTGCAAGATGTGAGAAAGTAACAACCTCTCCCATACCCGAAGTGTTTCGCTCTGCACATTTGGTGAATTGCGACGATAGCTCCCGCGCCGCTCTGGAGTTTTCCCGTTGCTTAGAGATTCTTGCATATTCGGCAGCCATTGCCTCAGGCAATACGAATGTTGGACCTAACGCAGAGAAGAAGACACCAATAAGTATGCTCAAGATGGCAAATCCCGCGACGGCTAATGCATTGCCTGTTTGACGATGCGACGCCGCATCACAGGGAGCAACGACAGCAAGCCCCATTACGGTCGTCTTACCTTCTGCGAGCAACCTCTTCGAGTTGTCGATTGAGGCTTGTTGCCGTCTAACTGCAAAACGCTCTCTTGGCCCGGAGAGCAAGATATAGCTCACAACAGCAATTGCTATCCCGAGTATCATTTGCAAAAGAAAAATAGAGTCAAATTGAGAATCCGTCACTTTTCTAGCCTCCCTAGTATAAGGGGAAACACTAAATTGAAGATCCTAATTTTTTCTTTTTTGGTTGTTGCAGAATTTTTGTGCAACCGGTTTAACGACTTCAAAGTGCTATTCACCCACGTCGTGATCGGGATGCTGGAGCGATCTTAACTTTTGCCGCTCGCTTTCCGGAATATCGTTCTCGGTCACTGTCCCCGGGAGTGAGTGAAGATCAGCAAAAAACGGCATCTGCCCTTCGATGCCATACTGCCGTACCGGCGGAACGGCCTTGGGATCATCGAGCGTCCCCAGCGCAATGTTGATGCGGTCTTTGTTGGTGTAACGGAACGTGAGCGGTGTGCCGCAATCGCGGCAAAAGCCTCGCTCAACGACACTCGAACTCTTAAAGATCGCTGGCGTGCCTCGCGTCCAAACGACATCGCGCAGCTCGACACGGGCAAGGGCGGCGAAGTAATTGCCGAACGCCTTTTGGCACATGCGGCAATGACAGATGTGGGCGTTCTGGGGCTCAGCCGTTAATTTGTAACGGATAGCGCCGCACTGACAGCCGCCAGTGATTGATGCAGTCATGACTTCGACGGCCAGACTTTCGCCGGCCAAACATCGGTGTCGTGATCCGGATGCTGGTTGGATTGGATCGATTGCATCCATGCCTCGCGCCGCTCGCGCTCTTCAGCCGGATAGCCCGGTAACGATGAAATACCAGCGGCCCAGGGTAGCGCAGCTTCCGGCGAAAGTTGGATCACAGGCGCAATCTCCCCTGCCTTATCGAATGTCGGGATCGCGATGTCGATGCCACCTTCGTACTCGAAAGTTAATGGCGTGCCGCAGTCGGCGCAGAAGCCGCGTTTGATGGCTTTCGAGCTTTGGAAATACTTGGGCGCGCCGCGTGTCCACGTAAAGGCTTTGGCTGTGACGAGTGCGCCGCCGGTTGCGCCGAATGCTTTCTGACACATCCGGCAATGACAAAATGAGGGGCGACCGAGTTCCGTGACGCGGAAGCGGACGGCGCCGCATTGGCAGCCGCCGGTGTGGGATTCTTTGGTTGCGATCATGAACGAACCTTTCGATTGCAGGGGCATTCCTCGCGTCGTTTCTCTATTCGCTCCGCTGTCATGCCAGCTCATTCAAGTTCCGGCCAATACGATCCGATAAGCCGGGGCCGAGTGGGTCGACGTCGAGGGTGTGGCCAAAGGCAATGAGATGGCCGTCGGGATCGTCGATGGTGAAGTCGCGGCAATTGTAGGGTTTGTCGATGGGAGATTCGGTGAGGTTGAGGCCGTGATGGTTGAACTCGGCGTAGAGAGCGTCGGCGTCGGCGACGTAGATGTAAGCGATCCAATTGCGGCTGATGGCGGCCTTCCCTGGCTCGGCGATGGCGAGGCCGAGTGTGACCGTGCCGCGCTGGAGGATGGCAAAGGTTGGTGGCTCGCCAAAGGTGGATGCGGCAAAACCGAGTTTGTCTTTGTAGAACGCCAGCGAGCGTGGGATGTCCGTGCAATCAAGTACCGGCATGGCGCGGATCAGGTCGTGCGTAGTCGGTGCGCTTGCGCTCATCCCTTCAATTCCCAGTTAGTGACGATGTCGCCGGTCTTGGGGTCTTTGGCGTCTTTGAGGGCAACGCCCATGCTGGCGAGCTCGTCGCGAATGCGATCGCTTTCTTTGAAGTCCTTATTGCGGCGCGCTTCGAGGCGCGCCTCGATCAAATGACGGACGCGCTCGCGATCAACTGCTGCGACGGCTTTAAGCGAGAAGGCGTCGGCTTTTTCACCACCGTAGAGCCCTAGGAATTCGAGCGAGGCACGCAGTTCCCCTGCC
>JABFRJ010000115.1 GCA_013141255.1 Hyphomicrobiaceae bacterium | reverse complement strand
CGCGCAGATAAACATCTGCCCCGTCGCTGCCCTTGCCAAGAGGCTCCGTCGACAGATCCATGTGTACGTTACCCGCCAAGGCGAACGCGACCACCAGTGGTGGCGATGCCAAATAGTTGGCTTGCACATCAGGAGAAACGCGGCCTTCAAAGTTGCGGTTGCCCGAAAGTACAGCCGCAGCAATGACGCCATTGTCATTGATCGATTTTGAAATCTCGGTCGGCAACGGACCCGAATTACCTATGCAGGTCGTGCAACCGAATCCAACCAGATTAAAACCGAGTGCATCGAGCGAAGGCTGCAATCCAGCCTTATCGAGATAACCAGCAACAACCTGCGATCCGGGTGCCAACGACGTCTTCACCCATGGTTTCGACTTTAGGCCTTTGGCCACAGCATTGCGCGCCAGCAAGCCAGCCGCAATCAAAACGCTCGGGTTAGATGTGTTGGTGCAGCTTGTGATCGCGGCAATCGCCACGTCGCCATGGCCGATATCAAAATCCTTGCCATCAACTTTGAAGCGTTGCCCGAGCACGCCAGGCTTCTTATATTCGGTCTCAAGGGCGGCAGCAAAACCGGCTTTAACCGCATTGAGCGCAACACGGCCTTCCGGACGCTTTGGTCCCGCAAGTGATGGCACCACATCTTCCAGCGCCAACTCAAGCGTATCGGTAAACACAGGATCAGCTGATGCTGACGTGCGGAACAGGCCCTGCGCCTTACAATACGCATCGACAAGAGCAATGCGAGAGTCTTCACGGCTCGAAAGCTTCAAGTAGTTGAGCGTTTCGTTGTCGACCGGGAAGAAACCGCACGTTGCACCATATTCCGGCGCCATGTTGGCAATCGTTGCACGATCCGCCAGCGTGAGTGCATCCAAGCCGGGGCCGTAGAATTCAACGAACTTATTGACCACGCCCTTCTTGCGCAACATCTGCGTGACCGTGAGCACAAGGTCGGTAGCAGTGATGCCTTCCTTCATGCGTCCATTGAGCTTGAACCCAATCACTTCAGGCACCAGCATGGATTGCGGCTGACCAAGCATCGCAGCTTCCGCTTCAATGCCACCCACGCCCCAACCGAGCACGGCGAGGCCATTGACCATTGTCGTGTGGCTATCAGTACCAACGAGCGTGTCGGGATACGCCATTGTGCGGCCATTCGGCTGCTCTGACGTCCAAACCGTTTGCGCCAGATACTCAAGATTGACTTGATGGCAAATGCCGGTACCCGGTGGCACTACGCGGAAATTGCCGAACGCGCCTTGGCCCCACTTCAAGAAATTGTAGCGTTCGCCATTGCGCTCATACTCAAGTTCGACGTTACGCGTGAAGGCTTGCGCCGAACCAAATTCGTCCACGATCACCGAGTGGTCAATCACGAGATCGACAGGGACAAGCGGATTGATTTTTTTCGGGTCACCGCCGAGTAGCAACATGCCGTCGCGCATGGCGGCAAGATCAACCACCGCCGGAACGCCTGTGAAGTCTTGCATCAATACGCGTGCAGGGCGGAAGCCGATCTCAACCCCCGCTTTGCCCTTGTCCTGAGCCCAATTAGCGGCCGCTTGAATGTCCGCTTTCTTGACCGTCGTCCCGTCTTCAAAGCGCAGCATATTCTCGATCAAAACTTTGAGCGAATACGGCAATTTCGAAACGCCCGCCAGGCCGTTTTTCTCAGCTTCAACTAGCGAGAAATAATCGTACTCCTTGCCGCCGACGTTCAGCGACATTTTGCATTTGAAGCTGTCGAGGGATGATTTGGTGAGGCTCATGGGCGTCGTCTCCTGGCAAGGCTCTGATCAACTGAGCAAAAATCGTAATATCGTGTCGTGGGCGCTAATGCGATCCCGATTCGTTCCAAAACAAGTCACGCATTGCACTGGCTTTGAATGCCGCGCCCGCCTTATAAAGCCGTCGCATCGCATTCGCCAGCGCCAAGCCCCCCCGACTTCCGGAGGCCCCCCTCGTTGTTTGGACATGACCCGAGACCCAATGCAACAGTCAATTGAACGGCTGACACTTTTGGCGGAAAACCTGACACAAAGCCGGGGCAGCCGCCTATTGTTTGAGCACGTCTCGTTCTCGATCAAGCCCGGCGAGACAATGCTTTTGACCGGACCAAATGGCAGCGGTAAGACCACGCTGCTCAGAACCTTAGCTGGCTACATGCATCCAATCTCCGGAACGGTCGGTCTTGGTGGGGGGGGTGCCGCCGGATCTGCACTAGTAGAGAAATGCCATTTTGTCGGACATCTCAATGCATTAAAGCCACAATTCACCGTTCAGGAAAATCTCAGCTTCTGGGTCCAATTTTTCGGACCAACCGCCTATGCCGGCCGTGTTGTTACAGCCCTGAACCGTCTCAATTTGGTCGATATCGCCGACATCCCAGCCGGATACCTCTCAGCGGGCCAGAAACGACGTCTAGGGCTCGCCCGTCTACTTTTGGCACCTCGGCCTATCTGGCTCCTGGACGAGCCCACAGCCGCTCTGGACGCATCCTCAGCCGCAGCCATCGAGACGTTGATTTCGGAGCACACCGACGGCGGCGGACTAGCCGTTGTTGCCACCCATTTGCCGTTAAACATTCCGCGCCTCCGAGAGCTGCGTCTCGGCCTCCCGGAGATGGGCTAATGTACAGCTTTAAGGCTCTGATCTGGAGAGATATTACTCTTGCCGCACGTGATGGTAGCGCGCTGGGCACGGCCCTCGGCTTCTTTCTGATCGTGATCGCCCTTATCCCTCTCGGGCTAGGCCCCGATATTAACCTGCTCATGCGCATCGCCGCCGGCGTTTTATGGGTTGCTTTGCTGCTTGCAGCTCTCTTATCGATGGGCCGCCTGTTCGCCAACGACTTCGACGATGGCAGCCTTGAGGTCTTTGCCACGAGCCAACTCCCCCTTGAGGGAGTGAGCTTAGCCAAAATCATCGCCCATTGGCTGACCACCGCACTTCCCTTGGTTCTCGCCGCCCCCGTCCTCGGCATCCTGCTCAACCTCGATGTGACAGCCATGCCGGTATTGCTGGCGTCGATGCTGATCGGTTCCCCTGCCATTTCCGCCATCGGTGCGGTCGGCGCGGCCCTAACCCTCGGCAATCGCAAAGGCGGCCTGCTCACGGCCGTGCTGGTTCTGCCGCTCTATGTGCCAACGCTGATTTTTGGCGTCGCAGCTGTTGACGCGGCACTCACCTCCCCCACGGGTGCCATCCCTGCTTTACTTATATTGGCGGCCATATCAATCGCCGCTGCCGTCCTCGCGCCTTTCGCCGCCGCCGCCGCTCTTCGTGTCCAATTGCAATAGCAACCAACATGTCACGCTCTTGTGCTTATCCCACCTCATCCGCCGCATTGCCGCCCGTTTTCGAACCCTTTAGATCGTCACCATGAACACATCCACGCAATCGCTGACCCAGAAATTGGCCAATCCCACGCGTTTCATGGCGCTGTCGGCGGCAGTGATCCCCTATTGTGCAGCCGCCG
>JABFRJ010000110.1 GCA_013141255.1 Hyphomicrobiaceae bacterium | reverse complement strand
ACTCGTGACCGATCCCGACGCCACGCCGCCGCCGTTCTGGCAATTGAAGGCGTGGTTGCTCGGTGGCTCCGAAATCGCCACCCGCGCCGCCCTGTTCGATGAGGCCGACTATACCGGCGCGATCACCACCGACTTGTTTGGGGAGGACCGCTACTTCACCGACGGTGACGAGTTTTGGCGCTTGCAGAATGCCGCCATCACCGCCTTGCACGAGAAGTTCATCGCTTCCGGTTGGAAAGGCGTGCGCGTGGTGCCACCGAGCGAACGCTTCGAGGCTTGGGACCACGAGCCCGCCACCAAGGCGCAGGGCGGCAGCGTCGTCATCGATGTCGAGCCCGATGGCACCGTCACGGTCCACAAGGGTATCAGGTGGCGCGGGTCGAAGTCGCGCAACGACCACTCAACCGCAAGCGAGGGCGAGACTGAGGACAGCGAACCCACTGTTATCGTGCGACCAGAACTGAGCGCCCCGCTCGCCAACCTCGTCGATCTTGTGCGCCATAGCGCCGTGCGGCTGGCCGTCGCTGACGCGCCCGAGGTTGCTCTGCGTCTGGCGCTCGCTCACATGATCGGCGGATCACGGTTGTGGACCGTCGAGGCCGAGCCGCAGGCCCCTGCCAATGAGGCCATCGCCGCGTGGCGGGAGACGTTGCCGTCGCGGCAGGCTTTCGACACAAAGCGAACCGAGGCCTTGAGCGCACTCGGGTTGGAAGACGAGCCTCTGGTCGCGTTCGACGCGAGCGGTGCGCGCACCGTGGCCGTGTTCACACGGTTGATGGAGATACCCGACAAGGACGTTCTGCGGCTGCTGGCCGTCGTCATGGCCGAGGCGTTGAGCACCGGGACGATCCTCGTAGATAGCCTTGGCGCGCTGTTGAACGTCGATGTCGGGACAGCATGGCAGGCGGACGATCTGTTCTTCGACTTGGTGCGCGACCGCGAAGTGGTGTCGGCCATGTTGACCGACGTGATCGGGGAGACCGCCGCGCGCAGCTACCTGACCGACACCGGCACTAAGAAAAAGGCACTGATCCGCAAAGCCTTAAACGGTGATGGCCGCACCAAAGCAGGACCATGGCTTCCGCGTTACATGCGCTTTCCGTTGGCACGCTACACCGACCGTCCCCTGACGGCGCGAGGGACACACGTGGGATAGGCGCCGTGCGAGGAACAGGGCATCAGCATTGCCGGTGATGTCCTGTTCGTGCGCGCTCTGAACCGAGCCGTGCCCCTAGCAGGGTTAAGACCGTTTCCAAACTCTAGATCAAACGTCGCTCAGACCTGAAGGCCGCCAAGCGGCCCAGAACACGTTGGGCCACGACCTTCCGTCCGGCGACACGGATCATCAGACGGCGTGCGATTTCTGAGTGATTCGGTCGAATGTCGCAGCTTGAATTTTGCTGCATTGCAACCAGAATTGGAAGGATCACGGCACCGTCCGTCCGTTTCAGAATGATCAGCAAGCATTGCCGACCCTACCCGTCTCACAACGATACCGGGGGCGGACGCAGAGGCAGTACCCGTTAAGCGGGAAGCAGAACTCTGCTTGAACTTCCTCACCGTCTGAAAAGTCGTCCGAGAAGTTTGATTGAATAGTGGGATGCGCCACACTGCTGCTATGCTGGTTCGGCGCAGCTCCAGTCAGGCCCCATGTCTGTCGATTTCAAGAAACTCACGAGCTTTGTGAAGATCGTCGACGCTGGCAGCATGTCGCGCGCAGCGAACGCCTTGCGCATTGCACAGCCCGCTCTGAGCCAGCACATCACGGCGCTCGAAGCGCATTTCAAACAGACCCTGCTTCTGCGGAGCAATCAGGGCATAGTGCCAACGGAAGCAGGGCTAACGCTCTATCGCCATGCGCAGGTCATGCTCAAACAACTTGATCAGGCGCAGCGCGACATCACCAATGCGACGCTATCACTGCAGGGCCGTGTCTCGGTAGGCCTTGCGACATTCAGTGGTGCAACAGCACTCGCGGCACCGCTCCTTTTGGGGCTCGCTGAAAAGCATCCGAACGTAGTGCTCAACGTTAGCGATAGCTTTGGTCATATCTTAAGCGAGCTGGTCGTCTCGGGTCGACTAGACATGGCGCTGATCTACAGCTTTGGCCCAATCAAGGGGGTGTCTCTGCAGCCGCTATTCAACGAAGAAGTCCAACTCGTCGCTCCTGCTGGATTGGCTTTGCCCGGATCTGCGGATCAGCCGATCGCAGTCGAATTGCTCGCGAATATGCGCCTCTTGCTGCCTGGCCGCTATCACTTCCTGCGCCAATTGATCGAGTCGTCGTTTGCACACGCGCGCGTTGCACCGAAAGTCGGGAGCGAGATAGAGTCGTTGGCGACGCTCACAGCGGCACTTGAGGCCGGACTAGGAGCCACCTTGGTGCCTAGCTCAACAGCGAAGTTGTTTTCATCTTCCAAGAAGCTTGTGATCAGGCGAGTCCGCCGCCCCTCCATTTCGGCGACGATTTCGCTGTGTCAATCGGATCATCTGCCGATGTCCGAAGCGGCGTTGGTGGTCCGTGAGCTGATCCTGCGCTTGGTGACCGAATTTGCGGAACGGGAAGGCTGGAGCCAAGCGACGCCACAAGGTAGTCGCGCGATAAAGCGGGCTCCGCGCTCGCCATAACGATTCGTTATAGCGCTAGAATGAGATTGAAGCGGCGCCATGGCTCGGCGGGTGCCTATGCTCGTGGTGGTCGATCGGGGCCGTAAAGCAGAATTACCACCCGAGTGCCCCTTGACCAGTATGGCGGATGTCGTCGACCCCGAGGAGAGGCTCATGATTAGGTATGCAATGACGCGCAGGCTGGCGCTCGTGGCCGCCAGCGCATTCGCAATAATCGCGCAGGCGGAGGCTACCGCAGCGCAAGACGTCGTGAAGATCGGCGTCATTAGTCCAAACACGGGTGCCGCAGCCCGCTACGGTGCCTTTGCTTGGCGCGGCGCTCAACTCGCGCGAGACGAGATCAATGCTGCAGGCGGTGTGAACGGCAAGAAGATTGAACTGTTCCAAGGTGACAGTCAGTGCAATCCGACCGAGGGTGTGTCGGCGCTGCAGCGCATGCTTTCGCAGGACAAGGTGTCGTACGTGCTCGGTGACGTGTGCAGCTCCGTTACGCTCGCACTGCAGCCGATGGTCGAGAATGCGAACGTGCTTCTCGTAAATCCGGCGTCATCTAACCCGCAGATCACTTACAAGGCCGGCGTCGGAGGCTTTAAGTGGAGCTACCGCAACTATCCAACTGACGAAGTGCGGGCGGGCGTCGTGCTGAAGTACGCAGCGCAAGAGAAGAAGATCAAGAAGATGGCCGTGTTGTCCGTCGACAGTGATTACGGCCGGGGCGCCATCGTATTGACCAAGAAGTATCTCGCCGAGAATGGCGTCGAGCTGACGAGCGAAGACTACTACAAAGACAAAGAAGCCGATTTCCGTCCAATCCTCGCCAACATTCGCCGCTCGGGCGCCGGCGCGATCATTATGTATGGGCTCGCCGATACGACGCCGATTATTGCGCGCCAAATGGTTGAAGCGGGGCTGGCCGGCAAGGTCGTTCTGATCGGCAGCGCCGAGTTCAACAACCCACAGGCCATCGCTGCGGCACCTTCTGCGCTTGAAGGCGCTGTCGAGGCGGCCGCTTGGGTGCCAGAGCACGACACGCCGCGCAACAAAGCATTCATTGCCGCCTACAAGGCAAAGTACGCGGGCGAAGAGCCGAATATCCACGCATACTTTTTCTGGGAAACGCTTCGCCTCGTCGGCGTAGCTGCTAAGCAGGCAAAGAGCGAGAAGCAGGACGACGTGCGCAAGGCGCTCGCCACGATCACCTACGACAGCATCATGGGCAACGTCAATTTCGACGATCACAACCAAGCCAACCTGCCGATGATCTTGTTCGAACTGGTCAACGGCAAGCCCGCAATCAAGGGAACATTCTCGACCAAGATCATCTATCCGAAGTGATTGTCGGCCGCAAAGGGAGCAATCGCCGTGGGTGAGTTGATACTTGAGCAGATCATCAACGGGATCATCGCAGGTTCCGTTTATGCCCTCGTGGCAGCGGGCATGACGATGATCTTCGGGGTGCTCCGCGCCATCAACTTCGCCCACGGCGAATACTATATGCTCGGCACGTTTTCGGCCTGGTACGTCATCTCGAAGCTCGGCGTATCGTATCCGGTGTCGATCATCCTCGGTATCGTCATGACGATGGCGATCGCAGCAGTCGTCGGCCGCCTTGTGATGCAGCATCTAGTGACTGCACCCTTCCAGTCCGGTGTTCTTGCGACACTCGGCTTGTCGTTGATCCTGCAGAACGCCATCGTTCTAGGCTTTGGCGGCACCTACAAAATGTTTCCGGGCGGCTGGCTGTCGCCCGTGTTCATCGGTGACATCAGCATCGCGTGGCAGCGCATCATCATTCTGATCGTTACCATCGCGATGTTCGTGGCGCTGGAATTAATGGTCGCTCGCACGCGCATGGGGCGCTCGATTCGGGCCGTATCGCAAAATATTGAGTGCTGCGCAGTCAACGGCATCGACGTCGAACGCGTGGTGCTCGCAACCTTCGTTCTCGGTACAGGGCTCGCGGCCATGTCTGGCGTCCTGACCGGTCCGGTAAACGTCACGATCTACGGCGGTATGGGCGAAGCTGTCACGATGAAGACGTTCGCTGTCATCGTCATGGGTGGCATGGGCAACGTGCGTGGAACACTGCTCGCAGGGTGGATCCTGGGCATCGCCGAAAGCTTCGTAGCCGGCTTCATCGGACTGCAATACCGCGACGCCGTCGGATTCGTCATTCTGATCGCCATGCTGATGTTTCGCCCGACCGGCCTCTTCAGCCTGCAATCGCGCTTTTGAGGCGATCATGACCAATCCTGCAGCAATAGCGATACCATCTCTCAAGCCCGCGACAGCGGATGTCGACATCATGCCGACGTGGCTTGGCGTCGTGCTGGCGGTCGCGCTTCTCGCAGCGCCTGTTCTGCTCGACAGTTACTACCTCCACGCTCTCATCACTTCGATGATCTTCCTTCTGCCGGCGCACGGGCTGAACTTGATCGTTGGCTACACCGGCATGATGTCACTGGCGCAAGGGGCCTTCTTCGGCATTGGTTCCTACGTGTCAGCGCTGCTCGCCATGCATCTTGGTACGCCATTCTGGGTGAACTTTCTTGCTGCGGGTGTCGTCACGGGATTGATCGCGCTGCCGCTCGGCGTGCCGGCGCTGCGCTTGCGAACCTATTCGTTCGTCATGTGCACGCTTGGCCTCGTCGTCATCGGTGAGACGGTCGCCAAGAATTGGATCAGCGTGACGCGCGGTGATATGGGGCTGTCAGGCATCCCACGCCCGCATCTCGGCTTCGGGGTAGAGGTGACCACGATCACCGGGTATTACTACTTGTTCTTGTTCCTCGCGGTGGTGATGACCGCGCTCTTCTGGGCACTGGTATCCTCGCCAGCGGGCCGTGCCATGATCGCCATTCGCGACAACGAAACACAGGCCGAAGCACTGGGCATCCCCACTTGGTCGTATAAGCTCATCGTGTTCGCGCTCAGCGCTGCGTTCGCCGGTTTTGGCGGCAGCATGTTCGCCCACTACCTAACGACGATCAGCCCGTTGACCTTCCAGATGTACTACTCGACGACGATCCTGATCATCGTTCTCGGCGGTGGCGCCGGAACGATACGCGGCGTCGTGGTTGGCAGCCTCACATTTGTGGCGGTTTCGGAGGCGCTGCGCATTGCCCCCGAGTTGCGTATGATCATTTACGGATTTGTACTTTTGTTGCTCGTCTTTTGGCTCCCTAAGGGCATCACTCCGCTGGTCGACAAAGTGTTCGCGCTCGCGCGTGGGCGGTCAACATGAGCACCTCCACGCCAGTTCTCGGCATTCGCGGCATGGCCAAGTCCTACGGCGCGGTGCAGGCGTTGCGCGGCGTCGATCTCGACGTCAAGGCCGGCGAATTGCTCGGCATCATCGGACCTAACGGTTCCGGCAAGTCGACGCTGTTCGATTGCTGCACGGGCTTGCAGACACCGGACGCGGGCACGATGCATCTCGACGGCCGAGACATCACGGGTTGGCCGATGCACCGCGTCGCCCGAGAGGGGCGGTTCCTCCGCAGTTTCCAGAAGACGGTCGTGTTCGAGACTATGACACCGGTCGAAAGCCTGATTACGGCCGGACAGATGTTCGCGTTTCCAACCCTCGCCTCGACATTCTCAATCCTGCCATCCTCGCGACGCCGCACGGCGGCACTGAAGGCACGGGCTGAAGAACTGATCGACCTCGTCGGCCTGTCCGTCGTGCGGGAGCAGCCGGCTGGGAAGCTGTCATTCGGACAGCAGAAGTTGCTGCAATTCGCGTCTTGCCTCATGGCGGAGCCGCGTCTGATCCTGCTCGATGAGCCGCTTGCCGGCATCAATCCAATGCTGATCGAACGTGTGGTTGCGAGCATCCGGCGTGCCAACGAGCTCGGCGTCACCTTCGTCGTCATCGAGCACAATATCGACGTGATCATGGGGCTCGCGTCCCGGATCGTCGTGCTCGATCAAGGGGCGATCCTCGAACAGGGCGCACCAGCCACGATCGTGAAAAGCCCGAAAGTCGTGGAGGCGTATCTTGGCGGCTGAACCACGACTGGTGCTCCATGATGTGCGCGCCGGCTATGGTGCGCTGGACATTCTCAACGGCGTCGATCTCGACGTCGGCCCAGGAGAGTTCGTCGCACTCATGGGACCGAACGGTGCCGGCAAGTCCACGCTGATCAAGACCATCTTCGGCATGACCACGTTCAAGTCCGGTCAAATCCACTGGAAGGGCGAGCAGATTGGCGGTCTCAAGCCAAAGGCAATCCTGTCGCGCGGCATCGGCATCGTTCCACAGGGGCGTTGCAACTTCCCGCTCATGACGATCGAGGAGAACCTCGACATGGCCGGATATATCGTGCGTGACCGCGGCATCAAAGCCGAGAAGGACTACGTCTATTCGCTGTTTCCGATCCTTAGGAATCGCCGCCATCAACTCGCAGGCAACCTTTCAGGTGGCGAGCAGCAGCTGCTCGAAACCGCAATGGCCGTGCTGCGTCGCCCCGATGTGATCCTGATCGACGAGCCTTCCGTCGGACTGTCACCCGCCGCAATCGGCATCGTCTTCAAAGAACTAAATCGACTGCACGCTGGTGGCTGCACGATCATTCTCGTCGAGCAGAACACACGTAAGGCGATGGAAGTCGCGGAACGGGCGGTCGTGCTGCGTCTCGGTAAAGTCATCTGGGACGGGCGCGCTAATGAGATCACGCACCGCGAACTTGGTGATCTCTTCATGAGCGGGCAGATCGCGAACAGAAGCGCGGCGCCCACATCGACAGAACGGAGCCACACATGACCCGGCTAGCTTTCGATACCGGCGGTACATTCACCGACTTTGCGCTGATCGACGATGCGGGTTCAGTGCATCTGCATAAGGTGTTAAGCACACCGGCCGACCCAGCCGCTGCTGTAGCGCAAGGCGTGCGCGAGTTGCTCGCACGGCCAGCTGTGAAGGCCAAAAGCAGGCAGATGACCATACTCGGCGCGACGACGGTGGTCACCAACGCAGTACTGGAACGCAAGGGCGTGAAGACGGCGTTTCTGACGTCCGACGGTTTTCAGGACATGCTGCGTATCCGAACCGAAGGCCGCTACGATCTCTACGACCTCAAGATCGAGTATCCGGAGCCGCTGGTGCCTCGCAATCGCTGCTACGGCGTCCGCGAACGCGTTGCCGCAGATGGCAGGACGGTGACCCCGCTCGATGCCGCGTCTGTTGACGCCATAGCGCGAGCGTGCCGCGACAACAATGTTGCCTCAGTCGCCGTCTGTCTCCTGCACGCGTACAAGTTCCCGGACCATGAACACGCGGTCGGTGCACTGCTGGCCGAGCTGCTTCCAGGCGTATCCATCTCATTATCGTCCGACGTGTGTCCGGAGATCCGCGAATACGATCGTGCGTCGACTACGGTGATCAACAGCTACACCCGGCCGCTCATGACGAAGCACGTCGATCGGCTCGAAAGCGAATTGAAGCAGCAGAACATCGATAGCCGTTTGCTTTGGATGACCTCGAGTGGTGGTCTCGTGCCCAGCCGTGTGGCAGCGACGGCACCTGTGCGCCTAATCGAATCCGGACCCGCAGCCGGCGCCGTCGCAGCTGCCGAATACGCACGCCAAGCCGAAGTCGATAGCGTCATGTCGTTTGACATGGGCGGCACGACGGCCAAACTTTGTCTTGTGCCCAACGGCGAGCCGATGGTCGGCAGCGATTTAGAGGTCGCACGCCACCAGCGCTTTCGCCGGGGAAGTGGCTTCCCACTTAAGATCCAATCGATTCAGATGGTCGAAATCGGCGCCGGCGGGGGCAGCATTGCCGCGAAGAACAAGCTCGGTTTGCTGGATGTTGGTCCACACAGTGCAGGCGCCGCGCCAGGGCCTGCTTGTTATGGGCTTGGCGGCGAGAAGCCGACTGTGACAGATGCCGATGTCGTACTCGGGTATGTCGGTGCGAGTTCATTTCTCGGCGGCGGCTTTAGTTTGGACGTCGACAAGGCTCGCGCCGCCATTGCCGTGCTGGCGGACAGCCTTGGTGTCTCGATCGAGCGCTGCGCGTGGGGCATTCACGACCTCGTCAATGGCACCATGGCAGAAGCCGCGACGATGCACGCGGCCGACTATGGCGTCGATCCGAGTACGTTGCCGATCGTTGCATTCGGCGGCGCAGGTCCTGTGCACGCCTATGGCGTAGCGAAGAAACTCAATGCCAAGACGGTCATCTGCCCTGCCGGAGCGGGCGTCACATCGGCCGTCGGACTTCTGATCGCACCCATTGCAGTCGACATCGCAGCGAGTTTGCCGAAGCGCCTTGCCGGTCTCGACATGGTGGCAGTGCGGGCGATGTTCGAGCGTATGGCACAGGAAGGGCGGCAGATCGTCACTGATGCCGGCGTTGCAGCAAAGGCTATCTCGTTCAGCTACTCGGCGGACTTGCGCTATGTCGGTCAAGGACACGAGTTGAACGTTGCGCTGCCATCACTGGTACTCGATGGCCTGGCGTTCTCCGAGGCGCTCTTGAAGAAATTCGAAACTGACTACGCTGCCCTGTTTGGCCGCACCGTCTCGAATACGCCTGTTGAGGCCATCACGTGGCGATTGCGGGTGAGCGGACCGAAAGCCGCAGTTCCGACGCTCGGTGATGGGCCAAAGGCGCTTGGCGGCGAGCGGAAAGAACATCGGCACGTCTACTTCGACACCGAGCAGAAGATGATCAGCACCCCGGTCTTCAGCTTTGCGGCGCTCGCGTCCGGGCGAGACATTGCTGGCCCTGCAATCATCGAGCAGGCTGAGTCGACCATCGTCGTTGGACCGGATGCTAACGCGCGACGCGACGCGCGCGGCAATCTTATAATGACATTGGCGTGAGGATCGACAGATGAGACGCAACCTCGACTTCGACGATCCAATCACGCTTCAAGTCCTGTGGAATCGTCTGATCTTCATCGCGGACCAAGCAGACCGTGCACTTGGCCGCACGGCGTTCTCGCCGATCGTACGTGAGAATCACGACTATGTGACGGTGTTGATGGATACCAAGGGGCGTGCGCTCGCCCAATGCACCTGGGCTATCCCAGTCTTCATCACCTCGCTGCCAATGGCGGTACAGGATTACTTCCTGCCCGCATACCCCCCAGAAAAGTTGCAGCCGGGAGACGTGCTGCTGACGAACGATCCACTGATCGGCACGGGGCATTTGCCGGACATGGTCATGGTCACGCCAATTTTCCATCGCGGCAAGCACATCGGTTTCTCGGGCAGCATCGCGCACATGGCCGATATCGGTGGACGGCCCTACTCGCCCGAATCGACGGACATTTTCGAAGAAGGTATCCGCCTGCCGATCGTGAAGCTGTATAAAGCCGGAATCCGCAACGATGATGTCTACGACATCGTGCGCGCCAGTGTCCGGCTGCCACGCGAAGTGATTGGCGATATCGACAGCATGGTCGCGGCGAACGACGTCATGGCGCGCGAACTCGTGCGCTTCCTCGACGAGTATGATCTTGAGGATGTTGAGGCATTGGGTGCCGCTATTCATCGACGCTCGGAGGCGCAGATGCGCCGCGCGATCTCGAAGTGGCCACGCGGCGACTACACCTCACAAATGACGCTCGACGGCTACGACAGTCCGGTGACGCTAAAGTGCAACGTGCAGGTCTGTGGCGACTCGATCCATATCGACTACACAGGCTCCTCTCTGCAGGTTCGCCACGCCATCAATGTGCGCAAGCACTATCGCGTCGCGCACAGTGTCTACGCGATCAAATGCCTCCTCGATCCGGATACGCCGAACAACGAAGGCTGCATGGTTCCGATCACGGACGCGGCGCCGGTGGGGTCAATTCTCAATCCTCGCAACACGGCAGCAGGCAATTTGCGCAACCTGATCGGGCATGCGATCCCGAGCCTGGTGTTCAAGGCGCTCGAAGCTGTCGTGCCAGACAAGGTGCAAGGAGATAGCGGGGGCGCGCCGATCTGGGGCATCAATTGCCAAGGCCAGGACGCCGATGGCGTGCCCTATGGTGCCAGCCAGATGCTGCATGGCGGACAAGGCGGGCGCGCCGGCCTCGATGGGCTCGACACCTTGAGCTTCCCCTCCAACTGCAAATGTATCCCTACAGAGATGTATGAGCTTTCGGTGCCCGTTCTGACCGAGTGCAAAGAGCTTATTGTCGATTCCGGAGGGCCTGGGCAATTTCGTGGTGGTCTCGGCCAGCGCGTGACGCTTCGTAATATCTCGACCGGGCCGATGAACATGTACCTCGCCAGTGAGCACGTCAACGAGCCCTGCCTCGGCGTCGTCGGCGGCAAGGCGGGGCGCGCAGGCGCTGTCCTGAAGAATGGGCAACAGGTGTTTCCGAAGGGACATATCCCGCTCGCGCCAGGTGAAAGTCTGACCGTCGAGTTGCCCGGCGGCGGCGGTTGGGGCGAGCCATCGAAGCGACCGCGGGAGTTGATCGAGGCAGATCTTGCGCTCGACCTCGTGACACCAGGGCAGACGTGGGATCATTACGGTTATCGAGGATCACGTCCATGAGCAGGTTGGATCGGCAAGTCGCGATTGTCACAGGTGCAGGCACGGGGATCGGCAGGGAGATCGCGCGCCAACTGGCCGCTGAAGGAGCTGCCGTCGCATTGGTCGGACGGCGCCGCGAACAACTCGCGGAGACCGAAACGCTCATTGCCGAACGAGGCGGCAAGGTGATCATTTGCGTTGCCGATATCTGCGAGGCGGACGCCGTGACAGCGCTTGTGTCGCGGGTTGCCGCCGAACTCGGTCGCGTGAGTATTCTGGTCAACAACGCCGGCAGTGCGGTCGGACCTCGCAACATCAGCTTTATCGAGCCTTCGGACTGGCAGGCGACCATCGATACCAATTTGACTGCTGTCTATCTCTTAAGCCGTGCCGTGCTCGGTTCCATGCTCGATGCCGGCCAAGGATCAATCATCACCATTTCTTCGGGCGCTGCCTTGCGGCCGAATATGCTCGGCGGCGCTGCCTATGGCGCAGCAAAGGCGGCGGTGCGCAACCTAATGTCGTTCCTGCACAACACCTACCGGAACCAGGGCATCCGCGCCACGACCATCACGCCGGGCGAAGTGGCGACACCGATTATGAACACGCGACCGAGACCGCCTACTGAAGAAGAGCGCGCACGAATGATGCAACCCGAGGACGTCGCGGCGGCCGTTCTATTGTGCTGTACGTTGCCGTCGCGCTCCGTCATCGAGGAAATCGTCATGGTCCCGACCCACATGCGGGACCAGTCGACCGACGTGGAGCTGGCCCGCTGGTTTGGCGCGCCAGAAGCGATGAAGCCCACACCGAACTCAGGAGTCTCAAAATCATGATGGGAGCGAAGTACCGCGAGCGGCTTGCCAAAGGCGATCGCCTGCTGATGATCAATCCGAACCATGTGTCGTCCGGCTTGGCCGCACGCATGGCCGAACTCGGGGCTGATGCCATCTTCATCGACTGTGAACATGGCACCGCGAGCTACGACGAAGCAAGAGAATTGGCGCGCGCGGCGCGCTCTGGCGGTGGGGGAGCGGTTCTCAGACCCGACTCGCATCAGCGTTCGATCATCACGCGATATCTCAATGCGGGCGTCGATGGCGTGATGGTACCTCTGATCAACACCGCCGAGCAGGCGAAGGCGATGGTCGCAACGGTCCGCCACGCATGCCCATCCGACTATGACAAGCGACTAGTAGTCGCGATGATCGAAACCGTCGAGGCGCTTGCAAACCTCGATAGCATCCTCGCGGTCGAAGGGATCGACGTGTTTTTCGTGGGCCCTGGCGACCTCTCGCAGTCCATGGGCTTCCTGCCGTCTGTGCCGCGCGGACAGTCACGACCAAAAGAGGTTTTGGCCGCAGTCGAGACGACGCTCGCCCGGATCCGCAAGGCCGGCAAGATCGCAGGAACGCTCGTGATCGAAGAAGACATCGCACATTGGTCGAAGCACGGCGCACAACTCCTCTACTGCCACATCGATCCGTTCCTGCGCGACAAGATTGAAGCAATGCACAAACTCGCACGCCCCTAAAGCGGGGCAGCTTGACGATGGAGGAGGCACTATGAGCGGCTTGTCGAAACGAGTTGGGCTGATCCGCGTATCACCGAGTGCTGCCGCGGCACAGCGCGTGCGTGACTTGAAGGCAGAGGGGCGCAAGATCCTGGATCTCACTATCGGAGAGCCAGACTTCGATACGCCTGTCCATATCAAGGAAGCTGCCATCGCCGCCATTCAGCGCGGCGATACCAAGTACACCCCCGTCAACGGAATTCCGGCGCTACGCAAGGCGATCGCGGGCAAGTTGAAACAGCGTTCGGGCTACGCGTATGACCCAGCCCGCATCACGGTTGGCGGAGGAGCAAAACAGATCATCTTCCTCGCACTCACCGCGACCCTGGATCCCGGCAGCGAGGTGATCATTCCTGCGCCCTATTGGGTGTCTTACCCCGATATGGTCGCTGGCAATGACGGCACGCCCGTTATTGTGACATGCTCAGAAAACCAGCACTTCAAAATTACGGCTCAGCAGCTTGAGGCGGCCATCACACCAAAGACAAGATGGCTGATCCTCAATACGCCGTCGAATCCAACAGGGGTTGCCTACACTGCCGACGAGCTTCTCGGCATTACGGCGGTACTTGCACGCCATCCACATGTCGGTGTTCTGACCGATGAAATTTACGACGAACTCTGGTACGAGCCCGATGCGATCGCGAGCCTCGTACAGGTGGCGCCGCAATTGGCGGACCGCGTGCTTGTCGTCAACGGCGTGTCGAAAACCTACGCGATGACCGGTTGGCGCATCGGCTATGCTGCTGGGTCAAAGCCCTTGATCGACGCCATCAACGTGCTGCAGTCGCAGAGTTCCTCATGTCCGTCGTCGATCAGCCAACACGCTGCTGTAGCGGCCCTGACCGGACCACAGGCGATCGTTGGCGACTATGCTCGTGCCTACGGGCGCAGGCGCGACATGGCGGTCACGATGCTCAATGCCATTCCGGGGATACGCTGCATCAACCCAAGTGGCGCGTTTTACCTGTTCCCTAGCTGCGCCGGCGTGCTCGGAAGGCTGACCCCGGACGGTCAGCGGATCGAGACCGACCAGGACTTCGTCATGCACCTGCTCGATGAGGCCAGTGTCGCGACCATCCACGGCACTGCTTATGGGCTCCCCGGGTATTTTCGCATGTCGATTGCCACCGCCGAGGGTGTCTTGCGAGAAAGCTGCGAGCGCATCGCAGAGGTGTGTGGAAACCTCGTGTAGATAAGCGAACCGTGTCCAAGATATCGCTAAACCGGGCGCTTATGTCTTCGCCATCGATTCTTAGCCCACCTCGAACATCCTTGTACACCTCAGCAGCCGGTTAAGTTTCTCACATCTCAGAAAGCGGCGTGTCTCACCTCATGCAGGCCCATATCGTGTTGGCTCATCCGGAGCCGCAATCATACAACGCCCATCTCGCGTCAACTGCGCGAAAAGCTCTCGAAGACACAGGCTGGAGCGTCTCGGTCTCAGATCTTTACCATATGGATTTCGATCCGTGTGAGCGTGCGTCTCACTATCGCGACCAGATTGCGCCAAACCGGTTCGACGTTCAAAGCGAGCAACGTCATGCCTGTCAGAACCGCACAGTGCCGACAGACGTGGCCGCGGAAATCGAGCGCCTCGATCGAGCCGACCTGGTAATCCTGCAGTATCCAATGTGGTGGCATTTGCCGCCAGCGCTGCTCAAAGGCTGGCTCGACCGGGTCTTCATCTACGGCGACGTTTATACGAGCAAGCAGCGCTTTGAGAACGGGCGGTATCGAGGTACGCGCGCCATGCGTTCAGTGACAGTTGGTACCAGCCCGGCGACATACCATTTCAATGGCGGAAGCGGCGACATCGACTTGCTGTTGTGGTCGATCAACTTCTCGCTGGCCTATGTCGGTTACGACGTTCTACAGCACCACGTTGCCTATGGCGTCGAGGCCGGACTGAGGTACTCGGATAGCGCGACCGTAGAAGCCCGAATCCGCCAGATTGAACATGACTGGGCGCGCGACCTGCGGCAGATTGATCGACGTGCCCACATTCCTTTCAACAAAATGGCGGAGTTGGGGACGGACGGACACATCGTGCCAGATGCACCGGTCCATTCACCTTTCATTCGAAGACGTCAGAAGCTCGCGCTTGAGTAGTGAAGGCGCCAAGCACAATGGCGTATCGTCACGCCGACATGCGGTGACGTCCCAGCTTGCTAAACAGTCGAAACTCGGCGAACAACCGGGAGAGCCACATCATGTCACGGGATGTTCGTGCCATCAGCGACTGCGCTGTCGTCGTAATGAACACCAACTAGGTCAACGTCCAGAACGATCGCTTTTTCGCGGATTTGCATGAGGCGTTTGGTACGCTGGAACGCGAGTTCGCTGCATTGTCGGTCGTGTTGACGGGGCAGGCCGATGCCTTCTCCGCCGGCATCGACTTTCAGTACAGTTTCGACATTTTCGGCAGCGGCGATCCCAACAAAATCCGTGACTGGTATCGCAACTATCGCGCAACGAACTTGCGAATTTTCCAGTATCCTCTTCCGACCGTCGCCGCAATGAACGGACATGCAATCGCAGGTGGGCTCATCACCGCGCTGGATTGCGATTTTCGTATAGCCGCTCGCAAACCCGCCAAGTTCGGATTGAACGAAGTTCCGATCGGCATCCCCATGCCAGTTGCCTATGTCGAAATCATCAAGTGTGCACTCGGTGATTAAGTGGGCGCGCTGACGACGCTACGCGGCTTGCTCTACTCGACCGATGAGGCCGAAAACTTGGCTTCTTTCACGAAGTGGTCGAGCCAGACCAATTGCTTTCTACGGCCATTTGATGGGCGAAATGCATCTCACCTGACTGCAATACGGCCTATGTCATGGCGAAAAAGGCGCCGCAAAACGGCGTGATGTGTCAAATCGAAGAGCGCACCGTCGCGCTCGATCCGCTGCTTCCCGAAGGGATGAGCGACCAAGGCAATCGCCTCGCTCAAGACCGCCGCCGTCGAGAGATCATGAAAAATAAGTGTACCTTCAATCAAGCACCAGCATATTAAAATGACTGAAGGTGCCCTCGATCTGTGAGCAATCTCGGCGCATTGATGTCCGACACAATGAGCGATTGATGCTGGTTGCCGCAGGCAGGCCGATTTCATGTTGAGCGACGCCATCTCTACGACGTCGTAGCCCTTGTCGCACGTCATTATCATCACGCGGGCAAACCCCATCTGCGGCTCTGACAACCGCGTGGCGGCAAGCGTACCAACCAGAGAGGCCATACGCCGGTTCACGATGGGCAAAGGCATTGGCTGACGGGCAGCAACGATCGACTGAGAACGTTGAAGGGTGACTTTGGGATCATGCAAACCACAGACGGCATCGTCGCCGCCAAGGCCCGTCAAACGTCAGGCTGTTGCAGTGCAAACGCTTGTACTCGCCGATCTCTGCAATCATACAACACAAGTGGTGATCCCATTCACTAGGAGCGGTTTGGGCCAAACACAACGCTTTCCTTCTTCACGATGTCGGCTTCAACCGCAAAGCGGTGTACTGCCGTGCAGGCAGGCGGGCATGTAATCCCGCGACGTGTGACCGACATCCGTGGTCATCGGAGCGATTACGCCGCGCCAATAGGGCGATTGCACGCGCCTACACCAACGCACCTTCCATTCACCGCGACCTATCGTTCCCACCGCCGCCAACTCCGATCATCTTGGTCCCGCCACGCCTCAACAGCACATGCGGAGATCAGCGATGCCTTTGCCCTGGACCCAGCTCAATCAAGTGATCGGTTCAACGATTGCGGCTTTGGGTCTGGTGTGGGGGGCGACTCAGTGGGCAGCAGCCAAGCTCGCCTATCAGGCGGCACTTGGCACCCCGTGGGTCGAAATCGCCGGGCACGCCCTCTACGCGCCGTGGAAGGTGTTTGGCTGGTGGGTTGCTTTCGACGCGCAAGCCCCGGACGTGTTCGCGCGCGCCGGACTGGTCGCGGCGTTCGCCGGGGTCACGCCTGCATTGATTGCGCTCACGGGGGCGGCCCTGCGGGCTCGAGCCAGACCGGTGGTCACCACCTATGGCTCGGCCCGCTGGGCGGAATACGCCGATGTGGCGGATGCCAATCTGCTCGCCGATCGCGGCGTTGTGCTCGGCCACTATGGTGCTGACTATCTCCGGCACGACGGCCCCGAGCATGTGCTCGTCGTCGCCCCGACGCGTTCGGGCAAGGGTGTCGGTCTGGTCGTACCGACGCTTCTGACTTGGCCACACTCGGCCGTCATCCACGACATCAAGGGTGAGAACTGGCGGCTGACCGCCGGATGGCGCGCCACGCAGTCGACCTGCCTGAAGTTCGATCCGACCAGCGCTGACTCAGTGCGCTTCAATCCGTTGATGGAAGTGCGCAGAGGCGTGCATGAGGTGCGCGATGTGCAGAACATCGCCGACATACTGGTCGACCCGGACGGCACGCGCGAGCGCCGCGATCATTGGGAGAAGACGGCGCACGCGCTGCTGACCGGTGCGATCCTGCATGTCCTCTACGCGGAAGAAGAAAAAACGCTTAACCGCGTCGCCACCTTCCTCGCCGATCCAAGCCGGTCGATCGAACGCACCTTGCGCATGATGCTGGCGACCAACCATTGCGGCACCGACGACATCCCAGAGGTCCATCCTGTCGTCGCCTCGATCGCCCGCGAACTGCTGAACAAAAGCGAGAACGAGCGTTCCGGCGTCGTCTCAACCGCCATGAGCCTGCTCGGGCTTTACCGCGACCCCATCGTCGCGCGGGCCACTGCGGCGTCGGATTTCCGGTTGATCGATCTCGTCGATGCGGCAAGGCCGGTATCACTCTATCTCGTCG
>JABFRJ010000253.1 GCA_013141255.1 Hyphomicrobiaceae bacterium | reverse complement strand
ATAAGGGCGTGGCGCGCATCAAGGAAACGCTTGAGGGGAATGTCAAACGCGGTCGCATCACGGCGGAGCAGGGCGCGGCAATCGCTGCTGCGGTAACTCCTGCGTTGTCGCTGGAGGCGTTCAAGGACACTGACCTCGTAATTGAGGCCGTGTTTGAAAACATGGGCGTGAAAAAGGAGGTGTTCGGCAAGCTCGATGCGATCTGCAAACCGGGTGCGATCCTGGCGTCGAATACGTCGACGCTGGATCTCGATGAAATCGCCGCAGCGACGAAGCGTCCGCAGGATGTGATTGGGCTGCATTTCTTCTCGCCCGCGAACATCATGCGATTGCTGGAAATCGTCAACGGTAAGAAGACGGCGCCGGATGTGCTGGCAACGGCAATGGCGCTGTCGAAAAAGATCAACAAGGTGGGTGTGGTTTCGGGTGTGTGCTTTGGCTTCATCGGCAATCGGATGCTGGAAAGCTACGGCGAGGAAGTACAGGCGATGTTGCTTGAAGGCGCGACGCCCGCTGAACTCGATACGGCGCTGGAGCAATGGGGCTGGGCCATGGGGCTGTGTGCCGTGATGGATTTGGCGGGCATAGATGTGGGCTGGCGCATTCGCAAGGAGCACAAGATCTCGGACGAGCGGCGTCGGCTTTATGCGGTCACCGATGCGATTGCGGATGCTGGACGCTTTGGACAGAAGACGGGGGCGGGGTATTACAAATACGGTGCGGATCGTAAGCGCGTGGCGGACCCGGAGATTGTTGCCAAGTTCCGCGCAGAAGCGGCTAAGCAGGGCATTCAGCCGCGCAATGGGATTCCGGCTGAGGAGATTGCCGAGCGGTCGCTGCTGCGTTTGATCAATACGGGCGCGCAAATCTTGGATGAAGGCATCGCCTACCGCGCGTCTGATCTCGATACGATTTACATGAACGGTTATGGCATGATGCCGTGGCGTGGCGGGCCGATGTGGCAAGCGGATCATATGGGGCTTGAGAAAGTGGCCGAGCGGATCAAGCACTATGAAAAGCTCTATGGTGAGCGTTGGAAACTGGCGCCGCTGATCGAGCGTCTCGCGCACGCGGGCGGTACGTTTGCCGGATTTGATAAGGCGAAGGCTAAGGGGTGAGTTTTTAGGAACAGTATTGTTCGACTGAAATTATGGGAGAGACAACGATGACGAAGCTTAGTGGTGGGTGCCTGTGGGGGCGGTGAAGTATGAAGCCGAAGTTGAGCAAGTGCGGGCGGGCGTGTGTCATTGCACGACCTGTCAGAAGATTTCTGGCGCGGCGTTTTCGGTCAACGTGTTTGCGCCGAAGACCGCATTCAAGATCAACGAAGGCAATCTGTCGAGTTATGTGGATGGCTCGCCGGAAAGTGGTCGCACAGTGACGCGGCGGTTCTGCAAGACCTGTGGCTCGTCGATGACGTCTGAGACCGAGGCTTTTCCCGGCATGGTCATCATCAAGGCTGGTACGCTTGATGACACCACCGCGGTCAAGCCCGGCGTGCAGGTGTGGACGCGGTCGAAGCAGCATTGGTTCAATCCCGATCCGGCGATCCAGGCGCTGCCGCAGGGGCGGCCGGGTTAATAGGGGTTGGATGTTGAAGGCTAGGTAAACGCCTGGGTTTAAGGGGCGCGGCAACGGGAATAACCCCATGCCGCGCCTTCGTTGTTTGGAGTTGGTGGGGACTGGCGGGCTTGGGTAAGATCGCGTGTCGCATTGCGGAGGGGGAGGTGAGCGGGTAGAGGCTTCAGATCACCCTTGCCTCAGCCCATTGCCTGCCAGGAGCGCGCGTATGAACCTCGATAAGCTCAAAACCACCACAGCTCTGGATGTGAAGGGCAAGCGCGTCCTCGTCCGGGTTGACCTCAATGTGCCGGTCAAAGACGGGATGGTGACGGATACGAGCCGCATCGATCGCGTGGTGCCGGGGATTGCGGATCTGGCGAAGCGGGGCGCGCGCGTGGTTGTGCTGTCGCACTTCGGGCGTCCGAAGGCGGGGCCGGATGCGTCGCTGTCATTGCAGCCAATTGCAGACGCGATGTCGAAGGCGATGGGTGCGCCGGTGGCGTTTGCATCGGATTGCATCGGAGCACCTGCGAAGGCGGCGGTGGACGCCTTGAAGCCGGGGCAGGTGGTGCTGCTTGAAAATTTGCGCTTCCACAAAGGTGAAGAAAAGAACGATCCGGCGTTCACCAAAGAGTTGGCGGCGAACGGCGATATTTTTGTTGGCGATGCGTTTTCGTGCGCGCATCGGGCGCACGCGTCGACTGAGGGGTTGACGCATTTGTTGCCGTCGTATGCGGGTCCGCTGATGATGGAAGAAATCAATGCGCTGCGCTCGGCGCTGGAAAAGCCGCAGAAGCCTACGGCTGCGGTTGTCGGTGGCGCGAAGGTTTCGACTAAGATTCCCGTGCTCGAAAACTTGATGGCGAAAGTCGATAAGCTGATCATCGGTGGCGGCATGGCCAATACGTTTCTGCAAGCGCAGGGGATCAATGTCGGCAAGTCGCTGTCGGAGCCGGATTTTCACAAGACGGCGCTTGAGATTATCGCGATGGCGAAATCGAAGGGGTGCGAGATTGTGCTGCCGGTGGATGCGGTGGTGTCGGCTGAGTTCAAGGCAGGTGCGGCGTCGCGCGTGGTCGATGTCAAAGATTGCCCCGCAGATCACATGATACTTGATGTGGGGCCGAAGTCGGTCGCGCATTTGTCGGAGGTTCTGAAGGGCTGCAAGACGTTGTTGTGGAATGGTCCGCTGGGGGCGTTTGAAATTGATCCGTTTGGCACGGGTACGTTTGCGCTGGCGAAAGAAGCTGCTGCCATGACGAAGGCGGGGAAGCTCGTGTCGGTCGCTGGTGGTGGCGATACGGTGGCGGCGCTCAATCAAGCGGGCGTGGCAGATGATTTCACCTACATCTCAACGGCAGGCGGCGCGTTTCTCGAGTGGCTGGAAGGTCGTGAATTGCCGGGTGTTGCGGCACTTGCTCGTTGAGGGACTACAATGACCGTGACTTCGACGCGAGATTGGCCGAACGCTTGGCCTGAAGCGGTGATCTTTGATCTTGATGGCACGCTCGTCGATAGTGCGCCGGACATTGGTCGCGCGGTCAACGCGGCGTACGGGCCGCTTGGAATTGGTCCGTTTAATGCGGCGGAAGTGCGTCGCATGATTGGTGGTGGCGCGCGTGTGGCGTTACAGCGGGCGGCGGAGACGGCGGGGCTCAATCTGTCGACGGGTGACGAGCAGGCCGTGTTCAATCGTTTCATGGTCGCTTATGCGGACGTATCGGAAGAGGGCAACGGGCTCTATCCAGGTGCGCGCGAGGTGCTGGTGGCGTTGCGGGAGCGTGGGATTAAAACGGCAGTTTGCACAAACAAATCGGAACCGGTCGCGGCCATCGCGCTCAAAGCGCTGGGCTTGCTTGATGTGCTTGATAGCTTTGCGGGGCAGCGTGACGGGCAACCGAAAAAGCCTGATCCGGCCATGCTGCAGCATACG
>JABFRJ010000550.1 GCA_013141255.1 Hyphomicrobiaceae bacterium | reverse complement strand
AGACGTAGATGTGGATTTCCTCGCCCACTTGCGACACATCGAACCGATCCAGCGTTTTGATAGGAGACTTCGCTTGGCAACCCGCCGCACGAAATGTGGTAAAGTCATGCCGCCCCAGAAAGCGTGGTGCTGCAGCCTTGAGCCGTTCAACATCCAGCGCCTGCGGCACCCACCAAACTCTATTTTTCTCGAGCGCTGGCGGAGCGCGTCGCGCTAAGATGCGAAAGAGATAATGCCGCTTAATCGCGCTGAAGCGAGCGTCGAACGTCTCCGGCACCTCTTCAACATTGAGCACCGCAATGGGGGCCGGTCGCACATGATAGTTAAGCGCCTCGCGCACCACATGGAGCGGATACGCCTTGGGTAGGTCCACATGCGCCACCTGTCCCAACGCATGTACACCAGAGTCGGTCCGCCCCGCGCCGCGCACCTCGGGTCGCGTCCCTGTCAGCTTTTCGATAGCATCGACAAGCCGTCCCTGCACACTCGGGCAACCTGCCTGCATCTGCCAGCCAAGAAACGGCGTGCCATCATATTCAAGTGTAAGTCGATACCGTGGCATGGGATCTCGTGCACAAATAATGCAAACGGGGCCTGCAGGCCCCACGCAAGTCCCTTGTCACTATCGCTCACGCTTGCAGCACGCAAGCGCCGCGATTAATTGCCGTGGCTGAAGCTGTTATGGTTTTCCGTGCGGCGGCCTTTAGCGTCGACCTCCAGATTGATGCTGGCCTTGTTGCCTGGATTGACGATCACCAACTCGGTCGGTGGCATCGGGCGCCAGACGCGCACGCCATTTTCCATGGTCACAATGACGCTGGTGTAAGGGCGCGGCTCAATCCGTATTGTGCGAGCATCGGCGAGTGCAGCAGTCGCGGTTGTGGCGAGCAACGTAAGATTTGCGGCGATTGCAACGGCGTTGAGTTTACGCATGACAAGGTCCTCCAACTCGAATGAGTTGCCAGAACCATAATCTCCGTCCCAATGTGAGACGTGGCGTTTCGTGTACTGTGCTTAATTCGGCGCGTTGATACTGCAACAAGGTGCGCGATTAACCGAGCTTGAGCCCCACCAAGCCAGACGCGCCACGAGCCCCCGAAGCGCCGCGCACAAACGACCCAGCATCCATTGCTGATTTGCCCGCCCGCTGCACCGTCACCAACCGCACTGCCTTGCCGTCGCCGCAGGCGACCCAAAGATCGCCGTTGATGACAGTTCCCGCCGCAGCCCCACCAACCACAGGCGCACCGCTCAGCGAACTCGCCAACACTTTCACACGCTCTGCCTTCTCACCCATCGTCATTTCAAACCACGCACCGGGAAACGGTGACAGCCCGCGCACACGATTGTGCACCTCGTGCGCCGATCGAGTGAAATCGATCTTTGCCTCCGCTTTGTCGATCTTCGCTGCGTACGTCACACCTTGGCTTGCTTGCGGCGTAAAAATCAGCGAACCGCGCTCTAACGCTGCCATGGCCCGCACAACCAATTGCGCCCCTGTCAGCGACAACGCGTCATGCAGCACCCCCGCCGTAATATCCGCGCCAAGCTCCATGCGTTCCGCCAGACATACCGGCCCCGTATCAAGCCCAATATCCATCTTCATTACCATGGCACCGCTCGCGGCATCGCCCGCCATGATCGCCCGCTGGATCGGCGCCGCCCCACGCCAACGCGGTAGCAGCGACGCATGCAAGTTGAAACAACCCTCTCGCGGCGCATCAAGGATCGCTTGTGGCAAGAGCAACCCGTACGCCACAACCACCGCTACGTCCGCATCGTGCGCGCGAAACTGCGCCTGCGCCTCAGGTGTTTTGAGCGATTTCGGCGTAAAAACCGGGATCTGCGCTGCTTCAGCAAATTGCTGCACGGGCGACTTGGTTTCGCTCATACCCCGACCAGCGGGCCGTGGCGGTTGCGAATAGACCGCGACCACATCATGACCCGCGCCAATTAACTCAGATAGGGTCGGCACCGAGAACTGCGGCGTACCCATGAACACGATACGAAGCATCAGTCCCCCACCAATCGATTGCTATTACGTGCAGCGGATTGAATTGCTCAGACTTCGCCGCGCGCCAGCTTACGGAAGCGCCGGACGACCATATCGCGCTTCAGCCGCGACAAGTGATCAATAATCAACTTGCCGTCGAGATGATCGATCTCGTGCTGGATCGCGGTCGCTAAAAAACCGTCCGCCACCAGCGTTTGCGGCTTGCCATCCCGATCGAGGAACTTGACTGTCACCGACGAGGGCCGTTCGATCTCAACCCGCACATCGGGGATCGACAGGCACCCTTCTTCAAATGCGTCCGTCCCAGACCCCGTCGCCACGATCTCCGGATTGATCAAAATGAGCGGCGAGCGCTCCTCGCCATCGTCCTTGTCCGACACGTCGATCACGGCCATCCGTCGCGAGACGTTGACCTGCGGTGCAGCCAAGCCGACGCCTGGCGCATCGTACATGGTTTCGAGCATTGAATCCGCCAGCTTACGCAGGTCGTCATCAACGCGTTCGATCTTGGCCGCCGTCAGCCGAAGCACGGGATCAGGCAGCAAAATGATGGAAAGTAGGGCCATAGCGGTCAGATAATGTGCAGCCCCTTCTTGGTCAATCCGGCTCACCCAAAGAATTTTCACAATCAAAGGAGCGACACCCCACCTTCGCCCGGGATCAGCCCTTTATGCCTAACAAAATTCGGAGTTCGCCGTGCTTGCGGAGCTTAGAACTGGACGAACCCGGGCGCACCGTGAGAAACCGAAACCTGACACAACCCAAATTTTGCCCAAACACCACGAGGCATGCGTGAAACTTGAAACCGAAGGCTTGTTGGCCGGCATCCGCGCCTGGGTCGAAATCGAAAGCCCAACTTCCGACAAAGACGGCGTCAACCGCGTAATGACCGCCGCCGCAAACGACTTTATCAAAACTGGCGCTCGCATTACACGCCACGCGGGCACCGCCACCACGGGTGACCACCTCGAAATCGCCTCGTCCTGGGGCGGCGATGGCCCGGGTGTACTGGTCCTCTGCCATCTCGACACGGTCCATCCCTTAGGCTCGCTCGCCGGGCCATTGCCCTACCGCGTCGAGGGTGATCGTGCCTACGGCCCCGGTATCTACGACATGAAGGGCGGCGCCTACTTGGCCCATGCCGCACTCGCAGCTATTGCCGCCGAAGGCAAAACCACACCGCTGCCCATTCGCTTGCTCTATGTCGCCGACGAAGAAACCGGCAGCCGCACCTCCCGCGCCCTCATCGAAAAAACCGGAGACAATGCCAAGTACGTGCTCGTTGTTGAGCCGGCGCGCGACGGTGGCAAAATCGTCGTCGCCCGCAAAGGCGTAGGTCGCTACGACATCCGCACCACGGGCCGCGCCGCCCATTCCGGCGCCCGCCACGAAGAAGGCCGCAGCGCCATCCGCGAGATGTGCCATCAGGTCGAACGCTTGGAAGCCATGACGGACTACGCCCGTGGCATCACCATCAACATCGGC
>JABFRJ010000149.1 GCA_013141255.1 Hyphomicrobiaceae bacterium | reverse complement strand
GTGAATGCGCTCGGGCGCAAACTGGAAGCGGAACCATATCTTGTCAGAGCGCTCGCCATGGCTCGCCTGGAGGGCAAAGATTGGAGTGAGCAGGACTTGCTCTTTCAACTGGGTGTGCTGGCCTTTGAGACCGACCGCAACGACGACGCACGGCGATTCATGAAAGAGCGGATTGCCATCCTCAAAAAGACTGATCGCTAGAAGCTGGAGAACGAAGCGATCGAGGATCTCCGAATACAGGAAGACAAGATCAGGACAGGCCGCAAATAATCGAGAGATTTAAGCGAAATGTCCGTGAAACAATTAGCCAGAACAAATGATCGGTCCGACTTACCGGACCATCACCACCATGACCTTCAAAATGCCGGTCTACAGCGACGAGCACGCGTCACTGTTTATCGTGGCATGTGATGCCGACCGGATCATTATTTACAGCAACGCACAGGAGGATGCCCTGCGACTCCTGCCACTTGGGTTCAACAAGGACGAGGACCGTACCGACAAAATCGTCTACGTGCTTCAACTTGGTAACGACGCTGAAAAAACCAAACTACTAACAGCTCTCAGAGACTTGGGCGTTCCCTTCGGCTATGCACCAGCTGGCTGGCCGCCATCCGCCGTCTTCGAGCTTTTCCGGGAACATGGACTTGTGGGCGGACTCTACCAGCAGATCTTTCGCGGCGTCGGAGGGTTTATCCGCGTCACACTGGACAACTGAAGACGGCACGACATAGGCCGGATCGACCTCAACGTCACGCCCGTGAGCGAAAAACGGTCATGCGCTCACCTGCGATCGTCACGCGCGCATGGATGCGGACAGGTTTGTCCGCGTCGATTCCGTCGTCGTCCAAGAAGTCCTCGTGTTCATAGACGCCGTCGGGCATCCGGTCGATGCGCGCTCGCATTGTTATTTCTGAGGCATCCAGGAACGCCCTGCACGCGGTCAGCAATGCAGCGGCACCGTATTTTACAACAAGTCGCGAGATCGCCTGCACGCCAATATCGAGCGAGGCGATTTGTGACTGTAAATCGCCCATCACGGTGTCCGTCTCCCGGACGTTATGCCCGATCACAGCCCATAACGCGTCGTTGCGCGCGCCTTTGTCAAAAAGCTTGACCGGTGGCAACCGCAAGCCTTCCTGAAATATTTCCGCTGCGCCCGCTGCGTAACTGCCTGGCGACATGCCGCCGACATCATGATGATGGCAGAGTGTGCCAACGATTGCGACGCGATGTCCCTCATGGAAGACAGGCCGGAAGGCGACAATATCGGGCAGGTGTTGCCCGCCTCAATAGGGATCGTTAGTAATTATGGCATCACCGGCGTGCCACTCTGCGATGGGGAGGAATTGTTCAATGATGGTCCGAAGGCAGAAACCCATTGAATTTAGGTGCTGCGGAATACGCGCCGACTGCGCAACATTGAAGCCGTCTGCGTCAAAGATTGCCGTCGAGTAGTCAAGCATTTCGAGCACGATCGTCGAGCGGCTGGTCCGCCACATCGTCACATCCTTGTCGGCTGCCGCCGCCGCTAACGCGTAACGCAGGACTTCGAGTTCGATCGGATCGAGTGTCGTCATGGTGTGCCGTACATCGCTTCGGCAAAGAGATGGCCGCTAGCTCCGCGCGTGAGGCACCAACCCAATGCAAGATACACAGTGGCGTAAGCTTCTTCGATGATGGCAGGCCCTTGCACGCGGTCGCCGGTCCCGGGGCTTTCGCGACGCCACACCGGGATCATCTCCCAGTTGTTCTTACCGAAGATTTTACGGTTACCTATGGCGCGGCCACCAACGGGCGCGGGTTGGTCGCGTGCTTCAATGCGCGCCAGCCGACCGACTGCATTTAGCCGCAAAGTGACCATTTCCGCTGCATCATTGCGATTTGCGTATGAATAACGCTGTTCGTGTTCGTCTTGGAATGCTGCCGCCGTACTGCCCAATCCGGTGCTGTCGATTGCTTGCGTCGCCCATGGTACGGTCATCTCGAAGGCTTGCCCCTTGTAGCGCAGATCGATGGCGAAGCTCAGCTCTTGAGCCATCGCTGCGATTCCATAGGCGTCGAGGCACTTGTCGGCTTCAGGACGCAAGTCTTTTGCGATGCGTGCAATTGCGGGCAACGCCGTGGCGTCGAAAGGTCTGACACCAGAGCGCGCGAAGGCGTGAGCAATGTCCGCGTCAAGGATCCCGCGGGCCGATAGCGTGCTGGCCCCAATAGGGAATACGATGCGACGCATCCCTAGTTCTTCGGCGACTGCGCAGGCGTGCACTGATCCGGCACCACCAAAACTCAGTAGCGCGAAATCGCTTGGATCGAGCCCGTTTTCGAACAGCGTTACTCGAATGGCGGCGGCAAGGCTGGTGTTGGTGTTGGTGATTCGAAGTATCACCTGCGGCAGCGGTGTCTGCACTCAACCCAAGAGGCACGGCGATCTGCGTTTCAATCACCTGCCGCGCGGCGGATAGGTCGAGTTCCATCGGCCACCGAGGAAGTATGCGGCATCAAGCCGACCGAGTGCGAGGTTCGCGTCCGTGCCGGTCGGCTCGGTGCCGCCGCGACCGTAGCAAACGGGACCGGGTCGCGCACCAGCGCTTTCCGGGCCGACTTTAATCTGACGGCCAGGCAACACCCGCGCAATTGAACCACCGCCGGTGCCGATCGTGCGTATCTCGACCATCGGTACGCGCACGGGCAAGCGATCAATCTCGCCTTGGGTAACCACCTCGATGCGGTCGTTGCGTACCAGGGAGACGTCGTAACTCGTGCCGCCCATATCGACGCCGACGATGTTTGCAAGTCGCAACTCGCGCGAGAGGTTCAGCGCCGCCATAGCGCCACCACTGGGGCAGGATCAATAGGCAACTAAGCTTATCCGATCACCTTTGCCATTGCCATTTCGGTTGGCCGACTGACTGCGACAAGGTTGCCTATGATATGCGCACCAAATGCCTGCCAGTTTAGTGGTTTATTGAGAAAGGACGTAGCACCGGCTTGCAACGCTTGATCAAAAGCGTCGCGACTCTTGTCGCTCGTAAGCACGATGATTGGAATGTGTTTCGTTGAAGGGTGCCCTCGAACCAGCCCAATAAGATCAATTCCACCGAGATTGGGCATTTCTAAATCGACGATAATAAGGTCAATTCGCTGCTGTCGAAGCAATCGGAATGCAGCAACGCCGTCTTCTGCCTCGATCGTGATCGCGACCTTGACAAGCTTTTTCGCAACGACCGCGCGTGTGACGGCGTCGTCATCGACAACCAGAACGTATCGCAAGTCCATCTGGTCATCCAATTTCAACAACTCACCTTGGGAGACATGTGCAGATACTTAATACCCAAAAGCACCTTAAAATATATTAATATGCAATATTTTTTGTATTAATTCACAAGAAGTTATGAGGTTGGCAGAGTATATTTACGATCTGGCCCACCAAAAAATTTATTCCGTTAGATACAATATTATTCGATGCGTTGACGCTCACTTATAGGCCTTGGCCTAAACTAGACAT
>JABFRJ010000252.1 GCA_013141255.1 Hyphomicrobiaceae bacterium | reverse complement strand
AAATAAACTACATGAACATTAGATTTTTTTAAATTTTCTTTTTGTTTTAGTCGGGCCAGCCTGTCCTCAACGGTGAAAACACCGACATGCGGAGGAACTGGGATGCCCGCCTTAACCGACCGTCCGACGTCTTTGAAAACCGATGGGGCTTGTGCGTCATCTCTCACCTACCGCCTGATGTCACAAGCTGGTCGCAACCCCGAATGCCGGTCGGCAGCCAAAGTCGTATTATCGCTCGCTCGCGCAGCGACCGAATTATCGCTTCTGCTCGGTCGTGGACCGCTGGGCGGCGCACACGCCACGGCGACCGGAAATCAAAACGTCGACGGTGACGTCCAAAAGTCCTTAGATGTTTTGGCCAACGACATGATCGTGGAAGCGTTGCGACGCACGCCAACGGCCTATTACGCATCCGAAGAAGAGGATGCGATCCTGACGCTTGCTCAAAATGGTCTGGTCGCCGTCGCCGTCGATCCGTTGGATGGCTCATCAAATATCGATTCCAATGTTTCAATCGGTACGATTTTCTCGATTTTTCCAACGTCACGGGATGGAGCGACAGCGTCTTTTTTTCGGCCCGGATCGGAGCAACTTGCAGCCGGATATTTTATTTATGGTCCACATACAGCTCTAGTGCTGACGACAGGGCATGGCACCGACGTCTACGTATTGGACCCATTGACGAAGAGTTTTTCGCTAGCCGCCGCACACATTAGCATCCCTCGCGAAACGCAAGAATTTGCCATCAATGCTTCGAACTATCGGCATTGGTTCGATCCAGTCCGCACCTTCATCGACGACTGTTATGCGGGGGCTGAAGGTCCTCATGCCAAAGACTTCAACATGCGCTGGATTGCATCGCTTGTTGCTGAAACCCATCGCATCTTCATGCGTGGCGGGGTGTTTCTCTATCCCGCAGATGCGAGGAAAGGGTACCAGCAAGGTCGCCTGCGCTTAATCTATGAGGCCGCGCCGATCGCCTTTCTTGTCGAGCAAGCGGGCGGCTTCGCGATCGATGGCCCCAATCGCATCCTCGATTTGGTGCCCACCAGTCTGCATCAGAGAACGCCACTGCATTTTGGCTCGGCCGATAAAGTCAACAAAATCCGACGCTATCATGAGGATCCAGCGTTTCTGCGCAGGACCGCGCCGCTCTTCAACACCCGTGGCCTGTTCAACGCTTAGGATACGAGATGTCGCTCAAGCATCCCATTATATCAGTCGTTGGCTCCTCTGGGGCTGGTACGAGTACGGTCAAACACACATTCGAACAGATCTTCCGACGCGAAGGCATCGCTGCCGCAATGATCGAAGGCGACGCCTTTCACGCCTTTGATCGCGCGACCATGAAAGAGGAAATGCAGCGTCGACTTGAGGCTGGTGACAACACATTCAGTCATTTTTCCGTTGAAGCGAACCTTCTGGCGGAGTTGCAACGGGAGCTCGTTGTTTATGGAAAAACCGGCCGCTGCAAATCCAGGACGTACATTCATAACGCCGATGAAGCGCGTGAACACAATGTTGAGCCAGGAAAATTCACAAACTGGCAAGAAATCGGTGAGGGCAGTGATCTACTCTTCTACGAAGGGCTGCATGGTGCATTGAACGCGCAATCGATCAATATCGCAGGAACGGCTGACTTGAAAATTGGCGTTGTGCCGGTGATCAATCTCGAATGGATACAGAAAATTCATCGTGATCGTGCCCATCGCGGTTATTCAACTGGAGCCGTCACCGATACAATTCTGCGACGGATGCATGCGTACGTGAATGTCATCTGCCCGCAATTCACTGAAACGGACGTCAACTTCCAGCGCGTACCTATTGTCGACACCTCCAATCCTTTTGTCGCGCGCTGGATACCTACGGCTGGTGAATCACTTGTTGTTATCCGTTTCAAAAATCCGCGCGGCATCGATTTTTCTTACCTTGTGAGCATGATCGCCGGCAGCTGGATGTCACGCGCAAATTCAATAGTCATTCCTGGTGACAAAATGGATCTAGCGATGCAGCTCATTCTGACACCAATGATTATACGCCTGGTCGACGCTGGACGTCGCGGTCGCTGAACTAAATTCGCACATTGGAAAATCTAACGATGCCCACTCAGTACGCACCGAAGCCTTACGATCCTGCCCAGAACCGCATGGCAAGTGCTGTTCGAGCCTTAGCGATGGATGGTGTGGAGGCTGCGAACTCTGGTCACCCGGGTATGCCGATGGGAATGGCCGATGTTGCAACGGAGCTTTACAGCAGCTTTCTGAATTTTGACCCCGATGCACCATCGTGGGCAGATCGGGATCGTGTGGTGCTGTCCGCTGGTCATGGCTCGATGCTGCTTTATGCGGTGTTGTATTTGACAGGCTATAAAGGCGTCGAGCTGTCCGATTTGAAATCGTTCCGCAAGCTGGGATCAAAGACGGCAGGGCATCCTGAGTATGGTCATTGTCCAGGCGTGGAGATGACCACGGGCCCACTCGGGCAAGGGCTCGCGACGGCTGTCGGCATGGCATTGGCCGAACGGATGATGCATGCCAGATACGGTGATAGTATCGTCGACCATTACACCTATGTTTTGGCAGGCGACGGGTGTCTAATGGAAGGCCTAAGCCATGAGGCCATTGACCTTGCTGGGCATCTCAAACTCAATCGTTTGATTGTCCTCTTTGACGATAATCAAATTACCATCGACGGTTCGACGTCGCTGTCGACGTCCGTCGATCAACTGCGCCGATTTGAATCGGTTGGGTGGAATGCGACACGAATAGATGGTCACGATACCGACGCCATCCATGCGGCCATTAAGGCGGCTCGTGCCAGTGACAAGCCGACATTGATCGCCTGTCGGACTGTGATTGGTTTCGGTGCTCCGAACAAGCAAGGTAGCCACGATGTCCATGGTAGCCCACTTGGGGCGCAGGAAATTAACGCCGCGCGAACGTATCTAAAATGGCCATACGGACCGTTCGAAATACCGGATGACGTTTTGGCGCTATGGCGCAAAACGGCTAATCGTGGAAAATCGCTGCATGCCGATTGGGAAAAGCGCGTGGATGCGCTCGGCAAACAAGGCAAATTGGAATTTCATCGAGCCGTGGAACGGCGACCGGAGGCCGACCTTTGCGAAGCTATTGAGTCGAAAAAGCGTGATCTAGCGGCTGCCCACGCCAATATCGCCACGAGAGTAGCGTCCCAAAAAGTATTGGAGCATCTCGTCGAGCTACAACCCAATCTCATCGGCGGGTCGGCGGATCTCACGGGCTCAAATGGAACGCGCGTGAAGGCTCACAAATCTGTGGCGCCTAGCGACTATACTGGCAACTACATAAATTACGGCATCCGTGAACACGCCATGGCCGCAGTCATGAATGGCATCGCACTACACGGTGGGTTCATTCCATATGGCGGAACCTTCCTGGCCTTTGCAGACTACTGTCGACCTTCCATTAGGCTCTCAGCATTGATGGGTTTGCGCGTCGTTTATGTCATGACACACGACTCAATTGGGT
>JABFRJ010000279.1 GCA_013141255.1 Hyphomicrobiaceae bacterium | reverse complement strand
TTTAGCGTCACTTGCGTCTAACCAGCGACAACGACCACAACAAGCTAGAACGCGTCTTTCCGCAGGGCTTGAAGGTGACTTTGAGAATTTGTCCAGATTGCTATGATTTTGATCCATAATTTTTGAGAAGCGCATACACGATCCGCGCATGAGGTTGACGACATGCCATTGTTGTTTGCTGATTTTGTTGTTGATGTTGATGCGTTTGAACTTCGCCGCGGAGGCGTACCAATCAAGGTTGAGCCCCAAGTCTTCGACCTGATCGTTTTTCTCGCAGGTAATCCAGGTCGCGTTTTATCGAAGCATGACATCGCGCAGAGCGTGTGGCACGGGCGCGCAATCTCTGACTCGGCCATCTCCTCACGCATCAATGCGGCGCGGCACGCCCTCGGCGATGATGGGACTGCCCAGCGGTTCATCAAGACCATCCACGGTCGCGGGTTTCGCTTTGACCCCGGTCCGCAAACCGGATCACCTTTGGCTCAGGCTGAGCCCCAGAGTGCCGATCAACTCGGATCCGTCGCGGTTCGGTATTGCCGGACGAGCGATGGCGTCAACGTGGCCTACGGTGAGACGGGGCAAGGCGTGCCGCTCGTGAAAGCGGCCGCATTCATGACCCATATCCAATATGACTCCGACGGCATTCTCCACCGGGACTGGATTAAGTCATTCACAAAATTCTGCCGTTACATCCGCTACGATGAGCGCGGCAACGGTCTCTCGGATTGGTCAATCAGTGATTTTTCTTTCGAGAAGATGGTCGCAGATCTGGAAGCGGTGATCGATGAGCTGGAGTTAAAACGGTTTGTTCTACTTGGCAGTTCCCAGGGCGCATCCGTATCGATCGCGTACGCCCATCGGCATCCTGAACGGGTCGCGGGTTTAATTCTCTACGGGGGATATGCGGCCGGTTGGCGTCGCTCATCGGATCTCAAACATCGCGACAAACGGGAAGCCTTGCTGGAACTGGCGCGCGTCTGCTGGGGAGACGACAATCCAACTGGGCGGCAAGCCTATGCTGCGCTTTTCTACCCTGATGGAACGCCCGCCCAACATTCAGAATTTATGAAATTGCAGAGGGACACGGTCACTCCGGACAACGCTTTCCGTATCATGGATACATTCGCTGAGATTGATGTCCGACATCTCTTGCCGTCCATTCGAGTGCCGACGCTGGTGATGCACGTCAAAGATGACGCCGTTGTTCCCTTGAACGCCGGTAAAGACATGGCGTGCGGGATCAAAGGGGCGGAGTTCGTCATTCTTGAGGGGCGCAATCACATCATTCAATCCACCGATCCAGGCTGGACGCGCTTTACCAGCGAAATGCGAGATTTTGTTCACCGCCATAGCGATCAAGTGAACTAGCACATTCATGCCGGCAAATGGCAGATCGCGCTGCCGAAGCGCAAGGCTCAGAGCGGCAGCGTAACCACTGAGATTGCTTCGTACCCAAAGCTGATATGCCGTGCTCCAACCACTCACCCCAAATCCGTACTCTTAATCCGCTTCACACCCGCGCGGTCCATGGCGATCCAAGCTTTTGCGAGCGAGCCATTGGCGTCGATGCCGCGGCAAGCGTCTTCGATGACGTAGGTCTTAAAGCCGGCGCGGCGACCGTCCATCGCGGTCCAGGCGACACAAAAATCGGTGGCGAGGCCAACGACATAAGCCGATGTGATTTTGCGCGACCTCAAATAGCCCGCAAGGCCGGTCGATGATTTGGCGTCGGCTTCTAAGAACGCCGAGTAGCTATCAACGAGCGGGTTGAAGCCTTTGCGAATAATCAACTGCGCGTGCGGGATGTTGATGTCCTTATGGATCGCCGCGCCGTCGGTGCCTTGCACGCAATGGTCTGGCCACAACACTTGATTGCCGTAAGGCAGCTTGACGGTATCGAACGGCTTCTTGCCCGCGTGCTGCGAGGCGAACGAGATGTGCTTGGCTGTGTGCCAATCCTGCGTGAGCACGACGTTTTGAAATTTCTTCGCCAGCGTGTTGATCACCGGGATGATCTGTTCGCCATCTTTCACGGCCAGACTGCCACCGGGCGTGAAGCAGTTCTGTACGTCAACGACAATGAGCGCACTGTCGGGACCGGGTTTGAGCGCGAGTGGTTTTGCGGCCAGTGGTTTTGCAGCCTGTGCGATGGCGTCTGGGAAGGTGCTTGGCAGAGCACCGAGTGCGGCGGTCGCGCCTGCGGCGACCAGAAATGCACGCCGGGTCGAAACTGAGTTTTGGTCGGACGTCATGGGTCGCTCCAGGTCGTTGGCACACAAATCGTTGGCACACAAACAGTGTTGTGAAGAGCTTAGCAGGACAAATTTGGCGCTGTCACTGTTTTGGGCGACGTCTTGGCGACGTGCGCCGCACCCGTATTGAATTGCTGTTTGATTGCTGTGAGTATTGCTGCGTGTAGTGCTGTGAGCATTGCTGTTTTCCCCAGATCAGCAGTCGGCGCGTGTTTTGGTATCGGGCCGGGGCGTGCGATAAGCGGTCGGAAATCGTCACCGGGAGCTGTGGGTTAATGGCCCTTCACATCGTCAAACTTTGCGTCGGCGCCGAGAGCATCGAGGATCTGGCGGCTTGGCAAAAACAGCGACTGTCCGAAATGAAAAAGGCGGGCGCGAAGAAGCCCCAGATCTTCCACACGACCTATATGGCACCCAAGCGGCAGACCGAGGTGTTGGATGGCGGGTCGCTTTACTGGGTTATAAAAGGTGTGATCCAGGTGCGGCAACGGCTGACGGGCTTTGGCGAGGGACAGAAGCCCGACGGCAAACCAGCGTGCAAGCTGTACCTTGCACCAGAACTAGTGCCAGTGCGCCCCACGCCTAGGCGAGCCTTCCAGGGCTGGCGTTACCTGGAAGAGGCTGATGCCCCACCCGACCTTAAAAAGGGCTCCAGGGACGAATTGGCGGCCATGCCGGCGGCACTTCGCAAGGAGCTCGCCAATCTAGGGTTGCTTTGAAGTTCAAAGACTTACACGCTCTGCGTGCTGCAAATTTTTTACACACAGAAGGTTTTGTTAACCAGATTTTTGAAGTGCGCCGCTTACGGTTGAAGGACAAGAGTGCGCTCGATTTGGAAATCACCATGCGCAAATTATGGAATGCTGTCTCCTACATCCTTATGGTGAGCGCGGCCACGGTGGCCGGGTTCTTGGCGACCGATCAGAGCTTAGCTGGACAGGCTAAAGCACTGCCAGCAATGGGTAATGGCATCCTGATGGCAATCGTCGGCGTGCTCGCCGGGTTGCTACTGGCATGGGGCTGGCGCATCAATTGGCGCGCCATGCCGATGCGGCTCCGATATTGGTTGGTGCTGCAGCGAAAGCGATTCTGGTGGACGACGGCAGCGGCCGCCTCCATTGGAGTACTGCTGTTTTATTGAGGCCACGAGCGACATTAACAAAGATTTTGCCTGGACAAGTCAGACGCGACGCACAATCACGCGATATAACGCTAAAAAAGCCCTGCCGCTTGATCTCGGTCAATGCAATCCACCGCCCCCAAGTCAGATTGGCG
>JABFRJ010000275.1 GCA_013141255.1 Hyphomicrobiaceae bacterium | reverse complement strand
ACGCAAACTATCAGTGGGATGCCCGTAATTGCCCCGAACATTTGCACCTATCGCAATTGCCACGTTCCAACAAAATACCGACTGCCCCTGGGAATATAAACCGCCGCACCGAGTTGTCACTGCCTTGATGCCCATAAAAGACCCACATTCGGACTGCACCGTATTTGGCAAAACACACTTGCCACCTAGCGTCTACCGCTATCAAAAAAAACCCGCTAGCAAAGCTAGCTTTCAAATCTGATCTGAGCGCAAGCACGTAACTATTTTTGACGCACAACAGACGAGAATTATAGTTTTAATTTCACCTGTCATTCAAATTGGTTTTGGCTATGCACTTTTATTCAACCGAAAGAATCGCTCTTTTCATTGATGGCGCCAATTTATACGCCACAGCAAAAGCGCTCGGATTTGATATCGATTACAAAAAGCTGCTTACGGTTTTTCGAACCAAAGGCCAACTTGTACGAGCGCTTTATTACACAGCTCTCGCCGAAGATCAGGAATACTCATCCATTCGTCCGCTCGTTGATTGGTTAGATTACAATGGTTTTACCATGGTCACCAAGCCAACCAAAGAATTCACCGATAGCTTGGGTCGCCGAAAAATAAAGGGTAATATGGACATTGAGTTGTCGGTAGATGCAATGCGTCTTGCCGATGAACTCCACCATATCGTTCTCTTCACCGGCGACGGTGATTTCCGCGCCCTTATCGCCGCCTTGCAAATGAAGGGTAAGCGCGTCAGCGTGGTTTCGACGCTGCAAACCCAACCTTCCATGGTCGCCGACGAACTGCGTCGACAAGCCGATCAATTCATCGATCTTGCCGACCTAGAGCAATACATTGGTCGCGACGCCGGTCGAGACTCAACAGGTCGAGACTCGACTGGTCGAGATTCAGGCGGCGCTCGCCCTGTGCGCAGTGACACGAGAAGTGACACTCGCAACGAACTGCCCCCTAGCGTCGTCGAACGTCGCGAACCAGTACCTTCACGCGCACGGCGTCCCGCGACTGTGGCTGCATCGGCTCCTGCCTCGGCAAACACACTCGACTTCCCCGACGACACCGATAAATAATAACATTCCGAGCACAAGAATGGCCGACGCGTCAGTGCTCGGGCATAATTTAAAGCAACCTAGCGGACTTTGAACGGACGCAGCCGAAGTTGGCATGAGTCCCAACGCGCGCAAGTCCGATGATGCCGAAACGTGCTGCAAATCCAATCATCGAAGCCCCCTACGATTGCGCTCTTTGCCCGCGCCTCTCGGCCTTCGTCACAGCCCAACGATCAAAAGAACCCACCTGGTTCAACGGCCCCGTCCGCTCGTTCGGCGATCCAAATGCACGTCTCGTCATCGTTGGCCTCGCCCCCGGCCTCAAAGGCGCCAACCGCACAGGCCGCCCCTTCACAGGCGACTACGCTGGCGACCTGCTCTATGCGACACTCAAAAAGTTCGGATTTTCCCAAGGTTCATTCGCCGCCCACCCCGACGACGGCTTGTCACTTCACGATTGCATAATCACCAACGCTGTTCGTTGCGTGCCGCCTGAGAACAAACCAACCCCCGCCGAGATCAACACCTGCCGACAGTTTCTCGCGGCCCGCCTCGACGCCTTACCCAAGGTCCGCGCCATCGTCGCACTCGGGCGCATCGCTCACGAAAGCATACTCCCGGCCCTCGGCCAAAAACGCAGCGCCCATCCGTTTGGTCACGGCACCGCGCACGCCGTTACAGACCGCATCACACTGTTCGATAGCTACCATTGCTCCCGCTACAATACCAACACCCGCGTCCTCACAACCGATATGTTCGAAGCTGTCTTCGCCTCGGTTCGGACGCATCTGGACAACCTACCAAAATAATCCAGCGCGACGCTTGGCCGAAATCGCAATCAACCAACGGATTTCGTCCGCGTGTGATAATGACCGATCACACGAAAACCATAGCGTCCATAAAGCGTCCGCGCCGCCTCGTTATCGCTACCGGTCTGCAAATATAAATGTTTCGCGCCTTTAACGCCCGCGATCGTCTCAATCGCCCTGAGCACACGCTCAGACCCGCCCCGTCGCCGAGCCTCCGGCACCGTCGCCATGCATTGCACTGACGCAACATCGCCATCAACAATCGTCAGACCACTCGAAATCACGCGACCATCTTCCAAGGCCGATACAAACCGTGCCGATTTCGGCAACCCTTTGAGTAACTGCGGCGCCGTCGCGCGCCGGTTCTCCTCCAGCCCCGACACATACGCCGCTAGCCATCCCGGCGACGGACCATCACCAATTTCCATATACGGAGGCGGCTGTGGCGCAGCTTGAATAGCCTTGACCATCGTCACATGCGGCGCACCCCGTAAATACCCGCGTGCCTCAAGTCGTGCATCGAGATCAGTCGGCACACTCACATCCGAAATCGCAAAGCATGCCACGCGCCCTCGACCCCGCGCCAAGTCTTCGACCCGTCCAATCGCCGCGCCCACATCACGTCCCGAGAACTGCAATGTCGCGACAGAATTTGCGCGGACCGATCCACCCGCCGAGCGGCGATACAGCCAGCCCTCGACATCGATCTGCTCAAATGCCGACCACCCCCGCACCGCCGCAGCTTCAATCGCCGCCAACAACGCGTCCGACGTTTTCAACTCACCACTCACAACTGATCACTCACCATACCACTCACGCCTCGCTCGGCGGCGCTTTGCCGCGAATAGCCGCCTGCGCCGCCGCCAACCGCGCCACCGGCACCCGGAACGGCGAACACGACACGTAGCTCAAACCAACACGATGGAAGAATTCGACCGACGCCGGATCACCACCATGCTCACCACAAATTCCAATTTTAAGACCCGGTTTTTCCCGCCGTCCCCGCTCAGTACCAATTTTCACAAGCTCGCCCACGCCGTCCTGATCAATCGATACAAATGGATCAACGTCGAACACGCCCTTATTTGCATAGTCTTCCAATATAGGTGCCGCATCGTCACGACTGAGCCCGAGGCACGTCTGCGTCAGATCATTGGTGCCGAACGAAAAGAACTCCGCCCCATCAACCCCACACGCAATCTCGTCCGCCTTCAGAGCCGCGCGCGGCAACTCCACCATCGTTCCAATCGTGTAGTCGATGACAACGCCCGTTTCCCCAGCCACCGCCCGCGCCGCCACGCGTATCACGTCAGCCAAAACATCAAACTCTTTGCGATACGCAACCAGCGGGATCATCACCTCAGGTATTACCGGTTTGCCGGTTTTTGACTGCACCTGAGAAGCTGCCTCAAAAATCGCCCGTGCCTGCATTTCCGTGATTTCTGGATACCGCATCGCCAACCGGCAACCACGGAATCCCAGCATGGGATTGAACTCGTGCAAGTCATCGACCCGCGCCTTCAACTTCGGCAGCGGCATTTTCAGCGCCGTAGCCACCGCCTCCTGCTCCGCCGTCTCATGCGGCAAGAACTCATGCAGCGGCGGATCAAGCAGTCGGATCGTAACGGGCAACCCCGCCATGATCTCAAACAGTTGCTCAAAATCCGCCCGCTGCAT
>JABFRJ010000420.1 GCA_013141255.1 Hyphomicrobiaceae bacterium | reverse complement strand
GATCAATGGTAAGAGCGTCTACACCCGTGTAATCTTGCAACCAAAGCTCTCTGCTCTCTCGTGCGCGTGCATTGAACGACCTCACAACAAGAAGCGCCTGACATGCTCCTGCGTGCCATAGCTAATTTCATCAATCTGGTCCTACGCGGCGCCGTCTTCTTGGCTATTGCCGTGTTGGGTGGCTTTGGCTCGGCCTGGGCCTTGATTCATTCTGGCTCCCGCCTGACCGCTGCAACATCGGGCCAATGGGTCACATGGACCGCAGCGGGCCGAGCAGATGCCGACCCCTACACCCGCGCCCACATCGTCCGAACCGGCGATCTACCGCTCAACACCACTCTCGCGCTCTCGTGGCGTGCCCAAAACGATCTCGATGGCAACCGCATCCACTCCTCATGCAGCTACGCCCTCGACCTCTCCAATCTTGATGCGTCGTGGTGGTCGCTCTCCGTCTTCGATGATCGCGGCCAACTGATCCCGAACCCCGCCAATCGCCACGCCTTCAACTCATCCACCTTGGTCCGCGACGCCGACGGCAGCGCTGTTGTCACCCTCGGACGCGACGCGCGCGCCGGCAACTGGCTGCCAACGGCTGGTGCAGGCCGCATGACCCTCGTTCTACAAATCCAAGATCCACGCTGGGTCGCTGCCGCCCTCAAAGAAACTAACCGAGCCAAGCTGATGCCGGTCATTCGCACCGTGTCGTGCCGCTAAGAGCCATGACCAACATTACAACACCCAAACCCAAACCAAACGAGCCCAAACCAATCGATCCCGACACCGTTGGGATCATGGACGTCGGCGATGCACGTGCCACCGACGTGCGGTCCATCACATCCGAACTTCCACCTTCCGTCCGCCTCAAACTCCGCCCCGACCTCGAATTGGCACCAACACCAAAAGCAGGCTTCGGTGCGTTGACCGACAAAGTCGCCGCCGCTGCAGTGCGTCTCCGCGATCAAAAGCACCTAAGCACAATTGTCGGTCGACTGCGCGGCTATGGTCCCATCATCAATCAAGCAGGCGCGCGCTCTGTCACACGCATCAAAGCGCTGAAAGCCCCCGCCCAGCAACACTGGAACAAGATCGGCTGGAAAAGACTTACCGCGCCCGGCAGCTTCGCGACCCGCGTACTAAAAAAGGGCAAGGACGCGAGCGTCGGTCTTGGCACCACGCTCGATAAGATCGCACGCGAAGTCCCCAAGCAACGCCAAGCAAAAGCACCGAAGCCAGTCCACAATGATGACGTCACCACCGAAGCACTGCAACGTCGCGTCCGCGACCGCGCCGCACGGCCCTCAATCTTTGGCATCAATGCATTGCTAACGGCCGTCGTGACCGGCGGACTGATCCACATTGGCACGACGTTTGCGATTCCAATGCTCGGCCATGGCAGCGCCTTCCGTCATCTTCGTTCGCTGCCATTGAATGCCATGATCGTCATGCCGCAACAAATACCGGGTTCGCAAATCCTGCCCTTCCTCGCCCCCGACATGCTCTATGCCTTTTGTCGCTATGACGTGCGTGCCGCGCCGCTCGTTGTGCAAGCGCGACTTCCCGAGAATGGTTGGTCACTCGCCCTCTACACGCCGCAGGGCGACAACTTTTACGCCGCCCCCGGCCAACCGCAGGGTGCGGTAGAGGTATCGTTTGTATTGGCGCCTGCGACCGATCGCGTCATCAACCTATTGCCCAATGCGCGGCGCCCCGATTTGAAAATGAACCAAGTTACAGCTCCACAGTCAGAAGGTTTGCTGGTCATTCGCGCGCCAATCAAGGGCCTGTCGTATTTAGAACCCCTCAAAGCCGAATTGAAACGCGCAACCTGCACACCTCAAGCGCGCTAATTAAAAGCGCGCGCCGCCAGATGCGTCAGCGGCTTCACAACAACACGATTTAAGCACCCTAAACTTCGACGTTCGACAGCATTGTTAGCTCGCCCTGCCCTGTCGTTCGCGCCACCGACGACATCCAAGCGGCCCAACCATCACACACCCAATTGGCAAGCACACTCAAATCACGCCGACCACGCGAGCACCGCGCAGGCTTACAACGCCATCACGCATCCCAGTAGCGAGGCATCCCGGTATCGCCGTCCGCCCCTGTCCACCAACGTCCCATACGCACAAAAACCGACCACGCTCCATCAAGCGCAGTCGGTCTCATCGCAGTCGGCCTCAAATATGTCGGCCTCAAATATTCAGCAACCCAATCTGAACTTAGAACGGGATTTCATCATCGAGCGTCTTGTCGAACGGTTTACCGCCGCCCTTGCCGCCGCCAGTACCGCCACCTTTAGCGCCGCCGCCCGATGATCCACCGCGACCGCCGCCGCCGCCGCCGCCATAGCCGCCTGACGACCCGCCGCCACCGCCATAGCCGTCATCGCTACCGCCGCCGTAACCAGACTGTCCGCCTTCCGCCATGCCGCCGCCACCCGCACGACCGTCGAGCATCGTCAGCGTTCCGTTGAAGCCCTGCAGCACAACTTCGGTGGAATATTTTTCCGCGCCCGATTGATCCGTCCACTTGCGCGTCTGCAGCGAGCCTTCAATGTAGAGCTTTGCGCCCTTTTTGACGTACTGCTCGATCACCTTGCACAGGTTCTCGTTGAACACGACAACGCGGTGCCACTCGGTCTTCTCTTTCTTCTCGCCGGAATTCTTATCGCGCCACGATTCGCTCGTCGCAATCGATAGGTTAGCAATCGGCCGACCATCCTGCGTCCTGCGGATCTCCGGGTCTTTACCGACGTTGCCGACCAAAATGACTTTGTTGACCGAACCGGCCATGGCTGAACTCCTATATCTTCGCGCGTCTCAAGCACGCAGTTGCGAGCGCCGAAGCGCTGTCCCGCCGAACGTCGATGCACGGCTGGATCAGCCACGCATCACAGTCGCTCCGACCGAATCTCCCCGCCACCATAAACCGCAACCTCAGCCAACCCATCGCCTTCGAGTTGCCTGTCCACGTCTTTTTGCGCGCCCCAGGCCGCCGAGTCTCAACAAAACCAATGTTCTTTTTATGTTCTATGCTTTTTTCAACTCAGCCGCAAGCGCAAAACTGTCGACCACTGCCCCCGCCACCTCACCCCTGTGACGAATACCCGCCGTCGACCGCAATCGCCGCGCCTGTCACGAACACCGACGCAGGCGATGCCAGAAACACGGCAATCCCTGCAAAGTCCTTGGGCTCCCCCCACCGCCCGGCAGGTGTCCGTGCCAATACCCGCTCATTCAATCCGTCCACCTCCCGCCGTGCGTTTTGCGTGAGTTCGGTGTCAATCCATCCCGGCAAGATCGCATTGACCTGGATGTTGTCCTTGGCCCACGCGCACGCCAAGCCCTTCGTCATTTGCACGATGCCTCCCTTCGAGGCGGCATAGGGTGTCGAAAACGACGTAGCAAAAATCGACATCATTGAACCCGTGTTGATCACTTTGCCGCCACCCACAGCCTTCATATGCGGATACGCTGCCTGGCTCGTATAAAACGCGCCGTCGAGATTGATCCCCAGCACGTCGCGCCATTGCTCACTCGAATAC
>JABFRJ010000523.1 GCA_013141255.1 Hyphomicrobiaceae bacterium | reverse complement strand
CGCTTGGACTGGGGGTGTCTTGGCGATGTCGGTGGTCGATCGAGTCTTTGGTATGGTGGTCTGGGCATGAGTGATGCTCGACCAGGCTATGACCGCGATTGTACCGAGTACCGCAGTGTAGAATTTTTGATTGGACGTGCTTGATAAACGATGTTTTTTTGAGTCTGGCAGGCGCGTTAACCTTTTGTTGTTCAATTCAGTTAACAGTTGCAACACGTGTGTCGCGGCCTTGCCTTGGCTAGCAACGGCCCCTCGAGCGTTTATGCCTAGCCTCATCGCTCGTTGTCCTTGCACGGCCGCAGACGACACATTAGAGTACCCTGGACTTGATTTGTTTTAAGGTACACTTCTCGCGCGTTGCCCACCTGATTGCCAAACCCGGCTGGTTCAGCCCATCAGATTGATCTCGTCATAGTGGCAAAGAGACGAGGCCAACATCTACGCACGCGATTTGGCGCCTTTTGGCAAGTTTCAAGCATCACCTCAATCAACTGGTGTCGCGTGCTGCGCCGGATGTTGCCTTTCTGCAACCTGGACATGCCGCAACACCCGAGATCAGGCCCTGCCGCGGTCCCGATCCTGCTTTGTCCCTCAGCGGTCGGTTTTGAGTGTCAAAACACTGGCCGAGTTCAAGATTCGCCGAGCCGAGCCGTCAGAACAGGCCACACAGGCCTTCTGTGGTTCAGGTTAGGCAAAGGTGCACGGACCGCCACCCAGAGTCCGTTGAGTTTGCCTGCGGCCTCAACTTTGCCGCGGTAGCGCAGATTGCCGACGGGTGTGCCGTTGGAGGTCTGCAAATCTAAACCGGAACCGCTCAGGATAGCCTGACGCTCATGACAAGGACTGCACCCGAAACGCACCTTTTCCGCTGCCCTCAGGCGGCGCTGGAAGGCTATGCGTCCGGGCCAACGCCGTCCTTGGCAGAAGCGCGCGGGTGGGCGTGTGAACGCATCGTTTTCACTCGTGTGGACGGCTCATCGCTGCCTGCGGTTCCATATCTCACAACCCTTAACGACCCCCGCAACTCGCGCCGCACTGCGGCTGATCCTACCTTGTTGGTAGCCGGTCTGCCCGTGCTTGACGACGATTGCGGCGGGTCCAGGATATCAAGGTCATGGACCACAAAGCCAACAAGATGCTTATCGATGCCACCCACCCAGAGGAAACTCGGGTTGTGGTTCTCAAGAATGGACGCGTAGAAGAATTCGATTTTGAATCTGCCCAGCGCAAGCAGTTGCGCGGCAATATTTACCTCGCGAAAGTGACGCGCGTTGAACCGTCGTTGCAGGCGGCGTTCATCGAGTATGGCGGAAATCGCCATGGGTTTCTCGCGTTCAGCGAAATTCACCCCGACTACTATCAGATCCCGATGGCGGACCGTCAGGCGCTGATTGAAGAAGAGGCGCTTGCCGAAGCCGAAGCGGATGCTGAAGCCGATGCGCGCGCTGAGCGCCGCGCAAGCCGTGGCCCGCATTCGGGACGGGATGGAGGCCGTGGTCGCGACAATAATGGCGGGCAGAACGGCGGCGAGCGGCACGAGCAAAGCGAGCTGGGTGAGCACGGACACTCTGAGCATGGGCTTGAGGATGCTCAATCCATGGATGCGCTTCCGAGCGACGCTGGCGGCCACGAGGCACAAGATCACAGCGTGCACGGGCAGGACGAACAGCAACATATCGCAATGGATGCCTCACACAACGACCCGGTGATTCGGGAAGCGGCGCCTCAGCATACCGATGAGCATGCGTCCGAGCATGGTGACGACCGATCGCATGCAGGATCACTTGCTCAGCGTGATGATCACATCGAAGAAATCCCTGAAAACGCTGAAGCTCCGGAAGTTATTGGATCCGGCGCGGATGTAGGGGGAGACGACGATGATGGCATCGAGGAGATGCAGTCACGGCCGCGCCGTCCGCGTCGTCGCGTCTACAAAATTCAGGAAGTGATCAAGCGTCGCCAGGTGATCCTGGTGCAGGTCGTGAAAGAAGAGCGCGGCAACAAAGGCGCGGCGCTGACCACCTACCTGTCGCTTGCTGGCCGTTATACGGTGCTGATGCCGAATACGGGCCGGGGCGGCGGCATTTCGCGAAAGATTACGAACGCAGTTGATCGCAAGCGTCTCAAGTCGATCGCGCAAGAGTTGGACGTACCGGAAGGTATGGGGCTGATTATTCGCACGGCCGGGGCGGCGCGGACCAATCAGGAGATCCGACGCGATTATGAGTACCTGCTGCGATTGTGGGAGAGTGTGCGAGAGCTGACGCTCAGTTCGACCGCGCCGAGCCTTGTTTACGAAGAAGGCAACCTCATCAAGCGCTCGATCCGTGACCTTTACTCGAAGGACATTGACGAAGTCGTCGTGGCGGGTGACGCCGCATTTGACGAGTCGCATGACTTTATGCGGATGATGATGCCAAGCCACGCTAAGAACGTGACCAAGCACGCGCATCCGGAAGCTTTGTTCGCGCGCTATCAGATTGAGCGACAACTCAATCAAATGTTTAGCCCGCAAGTCACGCTCAAGAGTGGCGGGTACATTGTTATCAATCAGACCGAAGCCCTTGTGGCCATCGATGTGAACTCGGGCCGGTCGACGCGGGAATACTCGATTGAGGAGACGGCGCTCAATACCAACCTTGAGGCGTCAGACGAGATTGCACGGCAGTTGAAGCTGCGCGACCTTGCTGGTCTCATCGTCATCGACTTCATTGATATGGAGGAGAAACGGAACAATCGTGCGGTTGAGCGCCGATTGAAAGATGCTCTACGCTTTGACCGTGCGCGAATCCAAGTGGGACGGATCTCGCATTTCGGACTCATGGAAATGTCGCGTCAACGGATGCGGACCGGCATGCTTGAAGGTTCGACGTCGCAATGTCCCCACTGCCAAGGTAGCGGTGTTATTCGCTCAACTGAGAGCATTGCGCTGGCCGTCTTGCGCGGTATCGAAGATCACTTAACGAAAGAGTCACGTTCGTCGGTCTCTGTGCTAACAACGGCTACGGTTGCGCTTTACATTCTCAACAACAAGCGCGCCTTCATTTCTGACATCGAAGATCGGTTTGGCGTCGCGGTTGCGGTGCAATCCAGCGACCGCATGCATGGGGCTAACTTTGCGATTGAGCGCAGTGCAGCTCCAGTTCAGCCGAAGCGCGTGGCTGATCGCAGTGCGGTGAAAATGGACTGGGGCTTTGATGGCGATGAGCCGCAGGCGTCAGACGCTCACTCCGACGACCAGCACGGCGACGACGATCATTTCGCACCGCTGTCGCGTCCAGAGTCTGTCGATGGTGACGAAGATCGTGACTACCGCAGTGACCGTGGTGATCGCAGCGAACGCAGTGACCGTGGCAATCGCAATGAACGCGGTGACCGTGGTGAACGCGAGGCTCGAACTGGCGATGCTGGGGACACCCGTGAGAGTAGCGAAGGCGGGGAAGGTGGAGAAGGTGGTCGCCGTCGGCGGCGTCGTCGTCGTCGCGGACGCGACCGTGAACGCGGGCCGCATAGTGACACGGGTGGCAATGGCGATGGGTTGTCCGCGCGTAA
>JABFRJ010000360.1 GCA_013141255.1 Hyphomicrobiaceae bacterium | reverse complement strand
AATCCACGCCACCCAAACCTTCAAAAATATTGTCGAGCCCGTCACCAATGAGAATGTCGGACTGCTCAGATCCAATCGCCCCCTCAATCGAAATCAAGAAATCCTGCGCAGCTCCATCCCAGGCGTAACCCGCCGATAGATCAACCTGCACGCCAACAGCAGAACTACGATACGAGGCCATATCAAAACCGCCCGCACCCCCATTGACATAGTCATTGCCTGCAAGCCCCTCGAACGTATTATCACCCGCATCACCCACAAAGGTGTCGCTAAAGTTAGAACCAACCGCGCCTTCAATCGAAGTAAATACATCCGCTGCTTCGCCATCCCATGCGGATTGCGCAGCAAGATCAACTTGAACGGCTGAATTAGCACTTCGATAAGAAGCCGTATCAAATCCGACACCGCCCGAGAGAATGTCAGCGCCCGAGTCACCTTGCAAAATATCATCCCCCGCCGCCCCGGACAAAGCATCGCTACCAGCATTCCCGCGCAAAAAATTGGCGGCGGCATTGCCGGTCACCGTATCGCTGGCAGAGCCACCATAAGCGTTCTCTATCAACGATCGGCTGTCGTTTTGATACTGGAGCGCGTTGAAGACATTGCCGCGCGCATACACCGTGCTACCGCCGAACCCGGCGTTGAGTACAGCGCGTTGGAAGTTGCCGCTGGTGCTGGTGTCAAAGTTAGTGTAGCCGCCCGGCGTGAGGTCAATGTTGAGTGCTGTGGTATAGTTCGATAAGTCGTACGTATCGACACCAGCGCCGTCCCAGACGGTACGGAAGACCTTGTTACCGGCTGGTGCTCCTTGCCCGACGCCATTGATCAACATCTCGCCAGTCGTAAGCGAGAAAGTGTAAATTGAATCGTTGCCATTGGTCGTGAAGTCGGCACCGTAGAAACGTTGGATTGCCGCGATGTCGTACATCATCAACGACTGAGCATAGCTTGTGCTGCCGTTAGTATAGTAGGGCAATGTAGTTAGGTCATGGCCGACGTAGCTGCGATACGTCATTATCGAATATTCCATCGAGTCGACACTCGATGCGAGAGCGCCTGGCCCGTTCGTTTCATGGCCATGCTTCAAGCCTAACGCGTGGCCAATCTCGTGCATGAATGTATGAAAGGCATAGTTGCCGATCACCGGGGCATCGTAGGCTGTCGAATTCATCCAGACATCACCGCCAGACTCTTGGCCGTTGGGATAATAACCGAAGGCGGTTGAAATGGTTGTACCGCCTTCCACAAACCGGAGAGTACCGTCCGCACTACCTGCAGCCATTTCGGTGAAGGCCAGATTGCTGACGCCGGCGAAACCAGCCAGAGAGGTGCGAACCATCGACATCTGTAATGTCGACAACTGTCCTGAAAACACACCCGTTTGAGGAGTGTAGGTATAATCTGTTGCTGCGTCCGGGAAACTGAAGGTTAGGTTCGGTGAGGTCCAATAACTTGAATTGGTACCGGAATAGACGTTCATCAGAGCATCGATGTTCTGATCTGCATCATTCAAGTTGGTGTCAAATAGGAGGAGCGAAATTGGGGCTTCGCCAGCTAGAGGCGGTGCTACTTCCCCCGCCAGCGCATTGGCCTGCATTGCGGCTCTAAAATCACCGCTGGCTTGCCCATCGATGGCTGCGGCAGTTGCAGTGCTTGCCCCACAACTACTGCAAGCGCAGCCATATCCCGAAACTGCCGAATGGAGATCAATTGCCCCTTGCTCAACCAACTGAAAATATCGCTCAGAACTGATGAAAGCCATTGATCACTATCCATGCTGGACTAAATTAGCCGGGCGCGACGAGGGTAGTTAGTGCAACTATCCGTTGCACTTGCCCAACCTGATTGCCAATAGCAATGCGGCACAGCTGGTCAAAAGACCGTAAATATCCACTAAAAACTGTCTGAAAATTCAACATTTGAGCCGCTACGCAGCTATTTGCACAATCTGATGATTGATCGGCACACTTAGACAAACAAAGCCGCAACCCTTAAGGGCACGGCTTTGTTACCAAAGTGGCTGTTGCTAATAGGTCAAACAACCGAGCGTGTAACTTTGCAGCATCAGAAGATGAAATCTGTTGCCGAAATACTTGAACTCGCCACGCCGTTGAGGGTGATCGTGTCGGTGCCGATGGTAATAACAGAGGTGGTTGTACCTGAAATCACGATAGCCCCGCCGAGACTTGCGGCAGTAAATCCACGACCCGAAAGGTCTATTAGGTCCTGACCGCCGACCGGATCACTATCAAAATCAGTAATCGTATCTGCGCCCGTCCCAGCGCTGGCAAAGCGGAAGATATCATCGCCGCCGTTACCAATCAAAGTATCGCCACCTGCCAAGCCTTCTAGGATATTGGCGCCCGTCGAGCCAAATAGCACATCGCCCAACGCAGACCCGGTCCCATTTTCAATCGAATTGAAGAAGTCAACCGACGCTCCATCGTAGCTTGTCTGTCCGGCAAGATCAATTGTAACACCGCTTAACGATGACCGATACGACGCCGTATCGGACCCGCCCGGACCACCATAGATGAAGTCCGTCCCGCCAAGTCCTTCGAGGGTGTTATCACCAGCATCGCCAACGAGCGCATCGCCCTGCTCAGATCCAATGGCGTTCTCAATTGAGTTGAAGAAATCAGTCGAGACACCATCCCAGCTGTACTTAGCTGCCAGATCAACCGTCACGCCTGTCAATGACGAACGATAAGACGTCGTGTCAGAACCACCCGCCCCCCCATAGATGAAGTCGACGCCACCAAGTCCTTCAAGGATATTATCGCCCACATCGCCAACGAGCGCATCGCCCTGCTCAGATCCAATGGCGTTTTCAATCGAATTAAAAAAGTCAGTAGAGGCACCATCCCAACTATACTTGGCTGCAAGATCAACAGTCACACCCGTTGCTGACGAGCGATACGAGGTTGTGTCAGCTCCCCCGGGGCCCCCGTAAATAAAATCAACACCACCGAGACCTTCGAGAATGTTATCCTCCCCATCCCCGACGAGCGCGTCACCTTGCGCCGAACCAATCGCGTTCTCAATAGAATTAAAAAAGTCTGTCGACACGCCATCCCAACTATAAGCGGCCCCAATATCGACCGTCACACCTATCGTCGACGACCGATACGACGCAGTGTCAGAACCGGCCCCACCATAAATATAATCGACGCCAGCAAGGCCTTCGAGAATATTCGCCCCCGCATTACCAACCAAAGAGTCACCCTGCGCCGAGCCGATCGCATTCTCAATCAAACTGAAGCTATCGACTGAAACGCCATCATAGCTATTGTTGGCGGACAGATCGATCGTCACCCCAGTCGTCGACAACTGATAGGAGGCAGTGTCAGAGCCCGCGCCCCCCACAAGCGAGTCACTGCCAGCCCCGCCCTCAAGCACGTCGTCTCCAGCACCACCATCCAAATAATCAACGCCATCACCGCCGCGCATAACATTGGCAACACCGCTCCCAATAAGGATATCTGCCAACTTTGAGCCTTCGACATTTTCGATGGATATTAGTGTGTCACTGCCGCCAAGTGCCAGCACGCCACCGAT
>JABFRJ010000330.1 GCA_013141255.1 Hyphomicrobiaceae bacterium | reverse complement strand
TCCCAAAGCAGCGAAGGCAGAACTTGTCGAGCGGAAACTGCTGGCTGAAGAGCAAATTGAAGTAATGGCGCTGCCTAACATTAGGGGATAGCGTTAAGATGCTGACAAGCAGCGGTATCGGACCGCTTAGTTTCGAATACTTGTCTTCCTTGTGGGTAATTTCTTACAGTTCTCGTCGGTCGGTGGCTGAAGTCAAGCGGACGTTGGCAAATATGCCATCAAGGCCACGTCGGCCTGTTTTACTAATGGCGACTTTCTCTGCATAATGGCCGTCGTCGCATCGAAGTCAAATGCCCAGTGCCGACGCAAACGTCGCAATAGTGTACTTACAGGGTTTTCAACTATCTGATGGAGCGGGCTCAAGTGCCCCCGCTTCCAACGAATGGTCGATGTTGTGCCTGCTAGCAACTTCAAACATCGGGTTCAATGAATCTGATCCAACGCCGATTGTGCCGCTTTCCATGCCTATCAGTGAGTTTTTCAAACGACACAACGCAATCCATCGAAATACTGCCCTCGCTCAAAATTGTGCCTTCGGTCAACATCAAGCCCCCCTGAGCGTGAAGCCGTCGGATTAACGCATCGAAATGTGCAGCAGTGCTGAACCAAGACCGGAACATGATTGGGTCAACAGCAACAAGCTTTCGCTGGTCGCTGGTGCTGAGTGGGCGTGTGAAGCCTTTGGCGTCGGTGGCGCCCACAAGCTCTGACTTGGGCCGCAAACGTAAGGCCTTCATGCCGGTTGACAATTGCTCAACGGCCGCCTTTTCAAGCGCCTCGGGGGTAACGATAAGTTCCGTGCCGTCCCTAAAGCACGCGATCAACGACATACGCAATCGCCGCTTGGTCACTGGCAGTAGGCCTGCCTCAATTCCAAGTACACCCCCGGCATATAGAAGGCCAAAATTCTTGGCTGCATGCAGTAGCGCCCTAAAGCTTGTTTTTAGCTCAAGGGCGCTTTCGAACTCTTTCATCGAAGCTCGAACGTCTTCCACCAACTTGTCGCGCGGCATTGCGGTGATGAAGTCCATGTAGTGCCTGAACGCAGCGCCCTTGTACTTGCGGCAGTTGTCACGAATGGCCTCAAACTGCTCGTTCAGCCACTCCGAAACCGCATCACCCTGAATGTTATCAGGCAATAAGTCGAAGATGGATATGGCGCCGGGTGACGCTGCAGGCACGTTGAATGCACGAGCGATTTCACCCGGGTCGCGCGTCTCACCATAGATGCTTGCCAGCTCGTCAAACGATTTTTCAGAAGTTGTAATTAGAATTCCCTTGGCATCAGCCTCATCACGGCTTGTAGCGAATGCTGACTTGCTATTGCGTGTAGCATCCGCGCCCTCGGCATACTGGTATGTAACGCGTCGAACCAGCCGATAAACCTCATCCCGAGGCAGCTCTGAAGCACCCAGTTCATCGACCGCCAGCATGTGATCGTTAAAAGTCCTGGCAAGCTCGTGAAATCCAGAGGGACTAACGTCCCAATTCGGAATTTCTTCTTTCGCCCCCATCCCTTGAGCTGAACAAGCAACTAGAACCGCTGATGATTTTCCGAGCGAGCTTTGGCCAAAGAGCACTATTGCGAAAGGCTGTAGGCCAACCAACCGTGTCAACGGTGCGGCGCAAACCGCTGCAAGCGTTAGTTGGAACCGGCTTGAGTATCGAACAAGGGGCGCAATTTTTGCCTGCCATTGTTCGAAGCTTCCCTTGACGCGGCCTCGATGACGGGCGTCCTTTACCCACATAGGTGGCCTAAGTGCACGGTCGCCGACTTGGTCTCCAGATACTCCTGGATGTCGAACAAATAGGAGCGATTTCTGCGGTTGCCAGCCCACCTTTGCGGCGAGACGCCTTTTATATTTCGGTTCGGCCGTCTGAAGACCTCTGAGAAGTGTGCCGAGTTCCTCTTTATCACGAGGCAAAGCGGCATTCCGCTTATGCAGCACCTCGTCGATCTTCTTGATGTCCCTTATTTGGGCACGGTCTATGAGAAGCGTCTGCATATCGCCGTCCTCATCCAGAAAAGCGATTTCCAAGTACGCGGCCTCGGCGCCCTCGTCGTAGATGTTTGCGCGCAACGAAATATTTGGGGTGACGGTCCGCTCATTGGAGCGCTTGCGTTTGAGTGCTTTTGCCATTTCATGCTCCTGATCAGTTTCGACCCGCAACATTCAATTGCTGAGAAGGCAATTGGCCTGCTGGGCACGTTGGGCACGGGGGCACCGCATGTAAGCGGGGCGTCGCAAGACATTAGCCGTAACAGTTTTGGGTAGGGGTAAGCGAAGTTTACTAGTAAAACACGGGCCTAGTTGACCCAATACTCACTGCCAATCGCCACAACGAACGCTTGCAACACTTTAATTGAGACCGCCAACCGGACTAAAACTATGCTGTACGCTGCATTTACGCACTCAACAGTGCCCCACTAAGCCGGACGAATGCGAGCTGATTGAAGCGGTCCACTATGTAGCCAAGTTCTCAGAGAGTTCTTAGTTTTTGGTGTGGTGAAGCACATGGAGTTGCCAGGTATCAAATCGGTTCCGGCGAAGGCTGAGGCCACGTGTGAAGATACGTAGTTTCCAGCCCGTCAGATGAAGAATCTCGAGTTGCTGCAGATGTTGCGCAACCGTTTGAGGCTTGTATTGGCTGTCTAGCCAAGTTGAAGCCCTGTCCTTGGGGGCAACCTGCTTTCGCAGTTTCCTGCGATCAGGAGATTTGAACATATATCGCCCCCACTCATCTCTTCCGTCAAATTTCTCAACCAGCACAGGCACGTTCACACTGCCGCCTGATTTGAAGTTTTTGCGGATGATCTTGTCAGAGGAGTTTGTGAGTTCACTGGATCGCACGGTTCCATGGAAATGGGGTTTAATATGCGCTTTGAATTGACCTTGGGGGAATTCGTTGACGTCGTAGTCGATGCTGCCGAACACAAGGGTAACCCCAGCTTCGTCAAAGGCCCGTTCAAGCTTTGCACGTAGATGCTCGACTATTTTAATTGCGTCCTCTCCTTGGGGGCTTTCAGCTTCTGAAAGCAGAATTCGCAACCTGGGTATGAGCGTCATGCAAGTGTCCAATTGTATACCCACACCACGGAAATCTTGCATCAAAGCTGTCAGAAGGTTTTGCATCGCATAGGTGCAAACTGGGCATGCAGCGTGACAACAGCGGCGCCCCTTGCGGCATGCACAAAGGATCGCGAGTAACTCGTTGCGGATGGCATTAGGTTGTGCGCGCCTCAATCGTTTGATGATCAGCCGCTTTGAGCGAACCGCAGCTGCCTTCGTGCCTCGTCGGACGTTCCGCCCCACTGCCGATTTTGCTTCGCCTGGCAATCGTTTAAAGAAACCGTCTCCCGCTTCAGTTCGCAGAATGCTTTCGAGTGTTTTTATCATGAGTAGCATCCGAGTTGGGGCAGCCGAACAGAAATCCAGCGGTGTCCGACATCAACAGCTGTGAGACATATTTGACGGCTTGAGGAACGGAGGATTTTGGGCTCATCGTCATCCCTTGAGGAACCGACATGAGATACAAATCCCGATTGCCAGGATCAGCAGCCAACGC
>JABFRJ010000436.1 GCA_013141255.1 Hyphomicrobiaceae bacterium | reverse complement strand
GCCCATTCGCTTTCTAAGCTCAGCCTAGACGAGTCCGACCGAGAGGATCTCCAAGGCTATCTCAATGCTACCCGGGCGGAGATTCTCTTCTCACGCGGCGCAATCTTTGTTGAAGGACCAGCAGAAGAGGCCTTACTACCAGCTTTTGCGGAGGCAGTCGGCCACGACCTCGATGCCCTCGGGATTACCGTCTGCAGTGTCGATAGTGCAAATTTCGGCCCTTATGTGCGAATGGCGGAGCTGCTCAAACTTCCGCATTGCGTGATCACGGATTGGGACCCCAACGAAGTCAAAGCCCCTTTGGGTTGGGCACGTGCCATTGAACTCATTGGTGATATTTGTGGTTCGCGTCCGCTTAAGCGCCCCACATCGCAACAGGCTACGCGGCTCAAATCGGATGAGGCGCACCTACGAGCCTGCGCGTCCAAACTCGGCGTCTTTCTGAATAGCTCTACCCTTGAGACCGAGCTAGCCCAGAACCAGGATCTGGCTTCTGCTATTCTTGCCGTGCTTGCTGAGCAAAGCACGTTTGGTCCAATCCTGCGCAAGCGCATCGCCAACTATCAAGCTGACCACTCCAACATCGACCCCGAACGCCTTATGCTCATGATCGGTTACGTCGGAAAGGGCCGCTTCGCCCGACGGCTTGCCGATCGCATCAAGGGCATTCCCCCACCGCAGTACATTGCCGCCGCGATCAAGCATGTTGTGGGGCAGCTGACATGAGTGGACTTCGCCTTCTCCAAGCAGCCCTCTCCTCGCTTGAAAAAAATAAGGAACAAGCGCTCGCAGCTAATTGCACTAAACACTGTGTTGTCCTGGCAGGTCCAGGCAGCGGAAAGACGAAAACCCTTACGACCGCGATGGCGCGCACCATCCAACAAGACGTTCGCCAGCCGCGCGGTGTGGCATGCATCACGTTCAACAACGAATGTGCCTACGAACTGGAGGAGCGTCTCTCGCGTCTTGGCGTGGAAAAAAGCGAAAGGATATTTATCGGCACAGTCCACAGCTTCGCCCTGACTCAAATTATTCTGCCCTACGGCCGCTGCGTCCTGCCGGAGTGGAGCAGAGATATCGGCGTTGCTAGCAAAGAGGAGATCAATGCTGCCATTGCTCAGGCATACGCTGACACGATTAACGGGAACGATAATCCGACCGAGCGTTGGAAGTTTGCAACCGAGAAGCGCAAGCGCGACATCGACCGCTCCCACCCGGAATGGCTCGGGCGGAACGAGGAGCTTGCGCGCTTCGTCAACTCCTATGAGGCGCTCCTCCGACAACGCTCCAAGATCGATTTCGACGATATGCCGCTTATTGCATACGAGATGGTCGCCCGCCACGAATGGATACGCGCCAGTCTCCGGGCCAAGTTTCCGGTGTTGTTCGTCGACGAGTACCAAGATCTAGGGCACGCCTTGCACGCACTAGTCCTAAAGCTCTGCTTCGAGAGCGGAATTCGGTTGTTCGCAGTGGGCGACATCGATCAGTCTCTCTACGCATTCAACGGCGCCGAGCCTGCACTCCTCGACGACATTGCGGCGCGCCAGGATGTCGAAACCTACAAACTGCGGTTCAATTACCGATGTGGTACCCGGATCATCAACGCGTCCATGGCCGCACTGGGAGAGGAACGCGGATATGTCGGACCGGCAGATGCTCATGAAGGCGAGATCCATTTCCATCCTGTCCAGGGATACTCCAAGCAACAGGCGGCTTATGTCATCGATACGCTCATACCCAAATTACAAGGGCAAGGCGTCGCGCTGAACGAAATCGGCATTCTTTATCGCTGGGCCAAGCATTCTGCCGACTTGGTGGCGTATGCAGAAGCAAAGGCAGTTCCGTTCGTCCGCGCAGATAATCAGGCATTGGTCAAACGTAGCTCCTCTGTATCGCGGTTCATCGAAAAATGTGCTCGCTGGACCGTAGGTGGCTGGATAACCGCTACGCCCAGGTTCTATCATCTACGCAGAGAAGCCATCGCCCTTGTCTACGGCGGCTCCGCCACAGAGGCCCAGATAAGGCAGATGGAGCTGGAGCTCATCCGATTCCTTCAACCTGTCGATAGGCACATCTCGACGCACAACTGGCTCACCTTATTTCGCGCAAATGTGCTTCTTGCCTGGCGGCAGAGAGCAACAACCATCAACGAGCAATGGGATGATCTTGATGAAATGATCGATCGCACCGATCCGTCCGGCAAGGGCTCTGATCTGACACTCGCCGCTTTCAGCGGCGATGCCACGGGAACCGGAGCGCTCAATCTCAGCACGTTCCACAGTTCGAAGGGGCGTGAGTTTCGCTCTGTCATATTGTTGGGTATGGACAGCGATGTCATTCCTGGCCGTTACAGTTTCCGCGATCCAAAAAGAATGCGCGAAGACCGACGTGAATTTTACGTGGCGGTTACACGCGCCAAGGAGCAACTTCACGTCGTCTACCGAAGCAACGGACATTCCCAGTTCGTAGCGGAGCTTTATCAGCGTTCAGCTCAGTAGAGTTGACCATTTCGGGTCGGCGTGGGCAATGGTCGACGCAGCCATCACGAGCGCTTCTAGCCCTCCCCGTCACCAGGGACGGTCGAGCTCTGGGCAACGCGACAATCGACACGGTCTCACAGGATGTCGCTCACCCAGCGTGCACCCGGCTTTGTGTCCGCACTCGGACGTTGAGCAGCCATCCCGAGACGATGATCCCAGCACGGATCGGCGCCGATTGGCGAGGTCGGCTTCCTCTGCCTTTCGACCGACGAGATGTTGATCGTCACGTTCGGGTGACTGCCAGCAGCGTTCGCTTCGCGCGCGGACTAGGCAACGCCCTAAACCTTCTTGCTTCGCTTCGGTCGAGAGCGCTTCTTCGTTGGAGCACTCGTCTCGGGTGAAAGGGTGAGTTGAGCCGGCGTGACATCGAGCCCGAGAACGCGCTCGAGCTGCGTGGCGAGTTCGGCGCGCTTGTTCTTGGTGATCTTGTCGAGATTGCGTTGCCGCCACTGGATGGCGGGCAGCTTGTCGATCTTTGGCAGACCGAGAAGGTCCCAGTCCGGAGCGCCACGCTCGAACGAGGCCAGAAAGCGGCGGTGCTCAGTCGGCATCTTGCCGACGATGGATTGGACGAGCGCAGTGCGCGCCGCGAGGAGGTCATCTAGCGACACGTCTTCGTCGGTCATCCCAACGAACTCGGCGTCGTATCTCCGACGAATGTCCTTCGGTCGAGCGGATAGAACCTCGGCCATAGGCCGGTGATGGCAGAGCAAATAGACGATGAAGGCAACGCGGATTTCATCAGTAATGCCTTCATGGGCCATCAATTGGCGCACATCGAAGAAGTCGCGAGGATGCTGCCGATCGAGAGCGGCGACGATCTTGCCGGCGTAGAGGTCGGCGAAGGAGACGACCGGCATTTCGGCAAAGCCGAACGCGTCCTCGACGGCCGGCGTGACACCGCGAACTTCGGGCTCATAAGCGCAGCCGCGCATGACTGGCGTCACTTCGATCTTGATCTGGGTGCGGCCCACCTGAACGAAGAGCTTCGTGACCGTGTCTTCGACCTTCGTCTGGGTGACGCGTGCGC
>JABFRJ010000424.1 GCA_013141255.1 Hyphomicrobiaceae bacterium | reverse complement strand
GATAAAGCGATGCGACAGACCACCCACCGCTCTAATCCCTTCTCCCCGTCCTTCAACGGGGAGAAGGTTAGGATGAGGGGCGGCTTCAAAAAGAAAGAGCACGAGGGGCAGCCACAAAAAGAATGTAGGTTAGGTTAGCGCCATGGCGCGTAACCCAACATCACACGATCCGCTTAATAAAATTGGGTTACACACGTTGACCCGTGGAGCAATTGGCACTTTGCCCGTACGCGCTAACCCAAGAATTAATTTTTTATCCGTCATGGCCGCGTCGGCGGCCACCCAAGCATGCTTGAACAATGCGTGCATTGACTAACAAAAGACCTATCGTCCCAACATACGGCAAAATAAATTTGTCCTAAGCTTGCCCAGCGGCAGGCTCATGATAGCTTAGCGGGCTTGCTCACCAAGCGTACAAGAATAGAGTTCAACTTTTGTTAGTAACGGTCTCGCGCCAGACCAAAATGTCATCTTTCAAATAATCATATTTTCGATATGCATACTGGGGGTGAAAATGCAACCGCACATGTTCTTCGTTTCGGGCATGAGTTACGCGCTCGGGATATTGATATTGGTTTTGCCACAACGCGTAGAAGCCTCATGTCCTTGCGATCAAAATCCTCCAACACTGCACATCGCGAGGTCGCAATGGATCGTCCACGGTCAAATAATTTCAATAAAGCGCGTACCAAATAACTCAATTGACGGTTTTTCTGGACGAACCGATTGGAGCGTGAGGGTTCGCAGGCATTTATCGCTCAAGGGGAGCCCACCACTTGAATTCGATTTACTCATGCTGAACGACGAGTGCCAACTGAACCCGCAAAAAATTCTATATCAACGTTTAACATTCTTTGCGCAACCGAACGGGAAAAGCCCATACTTCCACTACTGCGACGTCGGCGAAATCCTTAAGTGGCGCGGAGAGCTACGCGCAGGGCCCGCCATTGAATCACCAGATTACTTCCAGTTACTTCCAGGCTTATCAAACGTTTCATCGTTAAAGACAAACGCTCAGTAAAAATTTGCGAGCTCTCCTAAAAACACAGAACCCACGCGCCCCCCTCACCCGCCCTCCGCCACCGGCCTTCCGTTCTCATCTATAAACACAATCCGCATCATGTTCGTCGCCCCCGGCGACCCGAGCGGCATCCCGGCAATCACGATCACGCCTTCGCCCGGCTTCGTGAACTCTTCCTCCAAGGCAATCCGGCACGCCTTGCGCACCATGTCCGCTTGGTTCTCAGGGTCGCTCGTCAACACGCAATGCACGCCCCAAACCACCGACAATTTCCGTCCCGTCGCCACCACGGGTGATAACCCAATGACCGGCAACCCTGGCCGCTCACGTGCCACCCGCAACGCCGTCGATCCCGTCGCCGTGTAGCAAATAATCGCCGACAGCTTGAGCGTATCCGCGACCGCATGTGCCGCCGCCGCAATAGCATCCGACCCCGTCGCTTGCGGCGGCGTGCTCGTCGCATGCACCATCGCATCGTAGCTCGGGTCAGCCTCCACTTCGAGCGCGATCCGGTTCATCATTCCAATGGCTTCAAGCGGATACTTCCCAACCGCACTTTCCGCGCTCAACATGATCGCATCCGCACCATCAAACACCGCCGTCGCCACGTCAGACACTTCCGCCCGCGTCGGCACTGGCGATGAAATCATACTCTCCAGCATCTGCGTCGCGACAACAACAGGCTTACCCGCCGCCCGCGCCTTGCGCGTAATCTGCTTCTGCAGGCTCGGCACCCGCTCCACCGGCAACTCCACGCCAAGATCGCCACGCGCCACCATCAAACTGTCCGACTGCGCAATCACATCATCAAGATCGGTGATCGCCGACGGCTTCTCGATCTTCGACATGATGGCAGCGCCACCGCCGATAATCTTCCGCGCCACCCGCACGTCATCGCCGCGCTGCACGAAACTGAGCGCCACGTAATCCACGCCAAGCCTGAGCGCAAAATCGAGATCAACCCGATCCTTCTCCGTCAGCGGACTGATCGGCAAAATCGTATCCGGCATCGACACGCCCTTGCGGCTCGACAACGGCCCCGCCACCAACACCTTCGCGTCAATCGTATGCGCGCCCTTGTCAATCACCTGCATCCGGATCTTGCCATCATCAAGCAACAACACATGCCCCGGCTCGATGGCCTCGAAAATCTGCGGATGCGGCAGGAAGCAACGGCCATTCCCGCCTTCACTTTCCGTCTGATCGAAGCGAAACGTCGTGCCCTCTTTCAGGTCTTGCATCCCGCCGAGCATATCGCCGACGCGGAATTTCGGCCCCTGCAGATCGCAAAGAATCCCAATAGGACGGCCAAATTTCGCCTCCGTCGCTCGGATCGCCGCGTGCAATTTCTTCGGCCCATCATGCGGCGGCCGCGAATGGCTCATGTTGATGCGGAACATATCCACACCCGCCACGAACAGCTTCTCAATCATGTCAGGCGACGCCGAAGCGGGGCCCAGAGTAGCGACGATCTTAACCCGCCGAGTGCGTCTCATTCCAACGTCCTTTGTTGTCGACCTAACTGTATCAGCCGAACCGTATTACTTGGGTTTTCCACCCTCGCCTGGATCCGTCAACCGGATCGTCCAGTCTTTAGAATCGCCAGTATCGACTTCAAAAAACCCTGTTCGACTATAGCCGCGTTTCTGACAATCTTGCACACCTTTGATTGTGAAAGATTTCTCAGCCGTACACATGATCGACGTGCCCGACCAATCGCCGCCCCGGTCATAGTCGACAGCGTGCACATAATAAAAGCGCCCAGACAACGTGCCTTTGTAGACGGTTTCGCAGGTCTGAGCCGCGATATTCCACCACCCCTCGGTAGCCCAACCTTCAGTGGACCCATCTTTGTAGCCAATCGCCACACCGATGCGGCCCTGCGTCGTGTTGCACAACCTAAGATCAGCAACTGCACTGGAACTAGGCAAAACAATACTGGCCCCAACAATCGCGACGGCACCAAGCCGCTGCATCGTTTTTGGCTGAAGTCCCAATGTGCGCAAAAGATTCACGGGTCCACCAGAATGACTCTGAAATCATTGACGTTGGTCTGCGTCGGACCAACCTCGACAAGCCCTCCGATACCTCGAAAGAACGCCGTCGAATCATTATTCTGCAGCATCTGCTTGCCATCCATATGGCAGACCCGCGCTTTTTCCAGCGTATCTGGCAGCACAATTGCGCCCGCCGGATCGGTCGCCGCCCCACCCCCGCCATCAATGCCGTCCGTATCTGCCGCCAACGCCACAATTCCAGTCGCGCCATTGAGCCCTAACGCCAGCCCTAACGCGTATTCCTGATTAGGCCCACCCGATCCCGTTCCGGTCACGGTCACTGTGAACTCGCCTCCCGACAGGATCGCCACTTTCTCACCCCGCCGCTTTGCCTCAAGCGCCAGCCGAGCGTGCTCAGCGCCGACCGTGCGCGCCTCTCCTTCGAGACTATCACCGAGCACAACCGCCTTATACCCACGCGCTTCCGTCAGTCGCGCGGCAGCATCAAGCGCCGCTTGCGGCCGCGCCCCAATCACAAATTCAGCGCGCGCCAATGC
>JABFRJ010000227.1 GCA_013141255.1 Hyphomicrobiaceae bacterium | reverse complement strand
CCAACATGGCGCCTGAATATGGTGCGACGTGCGGTTTCTTCCCGGTCGATAACGAAACGCTCAACTACTTGAAGCTTTCGAGCCGTGATGACGCTCGCATTGCCCTGGTTGATGCGTATTGCAAAGCGCAGGGGCTGTTCCGCACATCAGCATCAGCTGATCCTGTGTTTACCGATACGCTTGAGTTGGCGCTGGAAGACGTGGTGCCGTCGCTGGCCGGTCCGAAACGTCCAGAAGGCCGTGTTGCGCTCAATGCAGTTAAAGCTGGTTTTGCTGCCGCCCTTGAGACCGAATATAAGAAGCCTGGCGTGCTCGGGCAACGCTTCAAAGTTGATGGCAAGGATTTTGATATCGGCCATGGCGACGTGGCGATTGCTGCGATTACGAGCTGCACCAACACTTCGAACCCAAGCGTTTTGATTGCGGCTGGCTTGCTGGCGCGCAATGCTGTGGCCAAAGGCCTAAAGTCGAAACCATGGGTGAAGACGTCGTTGGCACCCGGATCGCAGGTTGTGGCTGGGTATCTCGATAAGGCTGGATTGCAGCCTGCGCTCGACGCACTCGGTTTTAACCTTGTTGGATTCGGTTGCACGACCTGCATAGGGAATTCGGGTCCGTTGCCGACCGAGATTTCTAAATCGATCAATGACAATGGCATCATTGCTGCGGCTGTTCTTTCGGGCAACCGTAACTTTGAGGGCCGCGTATCTCCAGACGTGCAAGCCAACTATTTGGCATCGCCACCACTGGTGGTCGCGTTCGCCTTGGCGGGTAACGTACACATGGATCTGTCGACGGAGCCTCTTGGCAAGGGCAGCGACGGGGCAGATGTTTATCTGCGCGACATCTGGCCGTCGAACCAGGAAATTCAAAAGTTTATCATGGAGAACGTCACACGTGACATCTTCAAGTCGCGCTATGCAGATGTATTCAAGGGCGACGCCGGGTGGCAAAAAGTGCCGGTGACCAAGGGCATGACTTATGGCTGGAACTCGGGCAGTACATATGTGCAGAACCCGCCCTATTTCCAAGGCATCACAATGACGCCGAAGCCGATTGTCGACATCAAAGGTGCACGTATTCTGGCGTTGCTCGGCGACAAGATCACAACTGACCACATCTCCCCAGCTGGCTCGATCAAAAAGGACAGTCCTGCGGGGGCGTATTTGCTTGAGCGGCAGGTTCGGCCAGCAGACTTCAATCAATACGGGACGCGGCGCGGCAACCATGAAGTGATGATGCGCGGTACGTTCGCCAATATCCGCATCAAGAACGCCATGAACGTCGACGACGGCGGACGCACGTTGGAAGGCGGCAACACCAAACACTATCCATCGGGCAAAGTAATGTCGATCTTCGACGCCGCTATGCAGTATGAGACGGAAGGCGTGCCGCTGGTTCTGTTCGCAGGCGTTGAGTATGGCAACGGCTCGTCACGCGATTGGGCAGCGAAGGGTACGAACCTGCTCGGCGTTAAAGCGGTCATCGCGCAGAGCTATGAGCGCATCCATCGCTCGAACCTTGTGGGCATGGGCATCCTGCCATTGCTGTTTGAAGACGGGTTGAGCTGGCAGTCGATCGGACTCACGGGCGCGGAAACGGTGACAATCGAAGGCCTCGATAAAGTGCGGCCGCGGCAGAAGATGATCGCCAAGATCACGTACGCAGACGGCGTCACTAAGGACGTGCCACTGATCTGCCGGATCGATACGGAAGACGAGATTGCCTACTACCGGAACGGCGGCATTTTGCACTATGTGCTGCGCAACCTGGCGGCGGTAGCGTAAGGCTTAAGATCCTTTGCCTGCAAACGACTTGTGGCGACCGGCCCGGCATCTGATGGGATGCTTTGGGCCGGTTTGTTTTTTGGGCACGGTAAATCGGTACCATAAACTATCCGTGAGGACTGTGAATTGATGGTCGCGTCACCCTATTGTGACTCGCTATTGATGACGGATTTAGAGAAGTCTAAACGACCTGGATGGTTTGATTTGCATTGTAGATTTTTACCTCTTGCCGCGACTAAAGGACGGATAGCGACTATGATCGGCCTGCGCGCCACTGCTGGACTTACTCTTGCGACGTTAGCCTCGTTGCTGGCTGGGACCGGCGCGTTTTGTCAGCAGGCGACACCGGAGAAGGGTGGTCCGCCAAAGATTAACGCCGTGATGGAGTTGTTTACCAGCCAGGGATGCTCGTCGTGCCCGTCGGCGGACAAGCTGCTTGAGAGCTACACGAAGGCGCCTGATGTGTTGGCGCTCTCTTTCGCGGTCGACATATGGGACAATTTGGGTTGGAAGGATACGCTGGCCAATCCGAAATTTACCGAACGTCAGCGCGCCTACGCGAAGATGCGACACGACGGTAAGATTTACACCCCGCAAATGGTAATTAACGGGGGTAGCCACGCAGTCGGCAGCCAGAAGACCGCGATTGATAGTGAGCTTGCGCGAGCTTTGACGCAAAAGGCACAATGGGTCGATATTTCCGTGCGCCGCGAGGGCGACCACGTTATCGTTGCTGCGCCGGAGCGCGCCGGGCAGGTTGTTCCGGAGGCGACGCTTTGGCTGGTAACGTACCACCGACAAGTCGACGTACCGGTGACGCGCGGGGAAAACTCTGGACAAACACTGCACTACTATAATGCCGTGCGCGAGATGAGCCCAATCGGGATGTGGTCTGGGTCAGCGATGACCGTGAAGCTGCCGCGCAGCGCGCTCGACAACGGCAAGACTGATGCGGCGGCCATACTTCTTCAGCAAGGTAAGACTGGGCGTATTGTTGGTGCTGCGCAGGTTCCATAAGCGCCGAGCTGGGACAGCTGGCCCGCGGGAAATTTGGATTAATAAGGAAGGCCAGCATTGATGCTGGCCTTTGAGCGTTTTAGTGATTGCCCTCGCACACCGGCAATCGTTTTTTTTGCGGTCAAGGAAGTATGTGCCCGATGGGCCGTCTCACTCGTGTGCACGGGTCGTACTAGCTACTGCCGAGCTTGCGGGGCTTCGTTTGCGCGGCGGCATTTCGATGGAACCCGGGACCGATGATCAGATGATGCCCTAGGATCGTGTCGGCATAACGCTCTGATTGGGGCGGAAGCTAGAAATTGCAGATTTATTTCCGAACCATTGTAATTTGAAATGCAACCGAGCGCAGCTCCTTTTAAAGCGGCGCTCGGTGTTTTTAAATTGCGATGCGACGCATCGATCCCAGGGATGCTTATTTCGGCTGCTCGGGTCTCTCTTACGCTGCGCGGGTCAGGCGTTTCGAGAGATCGAGAACCGCAAGCATGTAGCCCATTCGGTCTTCGACGGCTTCGGCCAAGATCGAGATATAATTGGCAGATTGTGGGATAATTTCGCCAACAACTTCGCCGTACTCAAACTTGAGTTCGGCTTCATATTTGCGGGCGATGGACTGCATCTTCGAATTTTCGGCAAGGCAGCTCATGTAGAGATGATGGATGCTGCGATTGCGCGCAGATCTGATCACGCGCCCCATTAGCTCGGTGCCGATGCCATGATCCTGATAGGCTTCCTCGACGGAAAAAGCGGCTTCCGCGTCGTCGCCCCAGCGGTCGCCGAGCTTGCGGAGCTCTGCAGCTGCGCGGACTTCACCGTCGACAAAATAGCCATGGACGATACTGCCCATGTCGTTCATCCGCGCGGCGTAGTCTTCTATGAATCCGTCGGAAACGGCGTGCGCGAAACGCATACGGCGGCTGCTTTGATCGAGCCGCAGTAAGTGGTCGCGCAAACGGTCAGTTTCAGTGGGCAACAATTTACGGATCGTGCCCGATGACTGCTTTTCTTCGCTCATAACACCTCCTGTTTTCGGTCCGGTGTGGACCTGGATCGCCGGGACGGTCTCTGCCGCCTTTAACCGTTGATCCGTCATCACAGTACGCGTCTCCACTCAGTATCGATATTTAGGGAGACCTGCTGCAATGCACAATACAAACTATCGCATTGCAGCAATTAATCAATTAAAAGATTGCCACAACAATATGATAACAGTTGTGTTGCGCTGCGGTTTTTCTGCCTCTTGATGCGGCAAAGGGCCTGTTTTCGGTGCGTTTGGGCACAGGCATTCCGACGCAACCTCGAGCTTACCGCGTCAACTTGCCCCGTCCGTCAACAGGCTGTTGGTACCGAAACCTGACACAGGCTCGAATTGTGCGGGCATAGGTTTGAGTTGCATGAGCTACGGCGTTTCAACTGGGTCGCCTATGGAGTTTGACGGTCGGTGGTGCTTCACATGATGACGAAAGCGCATTAGTAGCCGAGACGACGCGCCCTCGGGAAGGTTTCACAGCAGATGTCGATAACTGTCGTCAGCCAATTGGAGGCCCGCATTGCCGCTGGCGAAGTGCACCCCGATGTGGCCCAGCGCGTCGCTGCTGGCCACTTGGACCAACTGATTGCCCGGTTGGGTGATTGGCAGCCGCCGCGCACACCTCTTCTCGGCGGACTGTTTGGTCGCAAGCACGCCAAAAACGCGCCGCGCGGTCTTTATATTCACGGCTCGGTTGGGCGAGGCAAAACGATGCTGATGGATTTGTTCCATGCAGCGGCGCCGGTTGAACGGAAATGGCGCATCCATTTCCATGAATTCATGGCAGAGGTTCATGACCGAATTGGGGAGGCGCGAAAGACCATTGCTGGCGATCCGATTGCGCCGGTGGCGGAGGGCATTGCGGCCAAGGCGCGATTGCTGTGTTTCGATGAATTCCATGTCACCGATATTGCTGATGCAATGATCCTGGGGCGGCTGTTTACGTCGCTGTTTGACCGGGGTGTGGTGGTGGTGGCCACTTCAAACGTGACACCTGACGGGCTCTATAGAAATGGACTCAATCGGCAACTTTTCGTGCCGTTTATCGAACTTCTTAAAACCAAAGTCGAGGTGATCGAACTCAAAAGCGCGAAGGATTTCCGACTTGAGAAGTTGACTGGTCAACCGCTTTATTTCTCACCTTTGGGTGCGGACACTGACACAGCACTGGCAAGTGCGTTTCATCGGATTAGTGGTGTTATTCATGGGCAGCCGGAGACGCTGGACGTGAAAGGGCGCACGTTGCGGGTGATGGAGGCAGCGTCGGGCGTGGCAAGATTTACGTTTGAGGAACTGTGCATGCGCCCATTGGGAACGCTCGATTATCTGCACATCGCACATGCGTATCACACCATTATTTTGAAGGATGTGCCGAAGCTGACCAAAGAGCGCCGCGCCGAGGCTCGACGCTTTATCAATCTCATCGACACACTGTACGACGCACAAGTAGGGCTCATCGTTTCGGCTGATGCGGAGCCGGACGAAATCTACCCGAGTGGCGACGAGGCGTTCTTATTTGAGCGCACGTCGTCTCGATTGATCGAGATGCGAAGCGAAGCGTATCTGGAAGCGCGTGGTCAAAGTGGCGTAGCGCCTACACCTCAGCCGACAACTATTGATGCGTAACTCCGTTTATGCCGCTTACTCGGCCGCTTGGCGGCGCGAATTGCTCATGCTCGCTTCGGCGGCGTCAGCGCGACGACCGCTGTAACGCAGGGCGTTGACCGCTCGGCCAAAGGATTTGATTTCCCGCTTCAAATCGCGTGCATAGTCGAAATAGTTGGCTTCTAACTTGTGACGGTCTGAGGCGACGAAAATTTCGGTCGAGACTGGCGTTGCGGAGGCGACTTTGGCTCGGAATTTTGCGACCATCGCGGGCGCCTGCTCGGCTGCGATGATAGCATTAGCAATGATGCGGCCTTGGTGATCAGCGAGTCGCCAGATTGACCCATTGGCTTGAATAAGACCGGCGAAGAAGAGGCATGCGTGCTCGGGGTGCGCCACATTTTTATAGAGGCGCGGTTTGCCGTTGGCACCGAGGTAGTCGTTCTCGTCTAAGAATGGAATTGCGAGCTTGTAGCCAGTGGCAAAAACGATGGTGTCAACTGTTTCGCGGCTACCGTCTGAAAAAACGACATCATTGCCGTCATAACGCGCGATTTCGGGACGGACGATGACACGACCATGGGCTACAAGCCGCGGAACATCGTCGCTCATTGTTGGGTGGGCTTTGTCGATCGGATACGCCGGTGCCGGCATTTTATAGCGTGTGGGCGACCCACTCAGCATCGAAAGTGTTGCTTGAAACAGGTAACGCTTGATGAAGCGCGGGATCGGGGTCAAGAGCCATTCAACGTTGGCGAGCACGTCGCCGGTTGGGAAACCCAACAGGAACTTTGGCACAAACCAAGTGCCACGGCGCATGCTCATGATAACCTTGGCGCCTGAAGCATGGGCCGCGTCTTTTATGATGTCACAAGCTGAGTTGCCCGCCCCGACGACCAGCACGCGCTTATCGCGCACCTGGCGTTGAGTGACGTAGGCTTTGGAATGCAAGATTTCGCCGGTGAAATCACCGGGGTACGACGGCATGCGCGGAGCTTCGTGATGGCCATTGGCGATCACGACACCTAAGTAATGGCGCGGCTCGGATTCTCCTGCGACTTTGACGTGCCACGAGCCATCGCCGACGGGCGTCATTTTTTCGACGGACTTGCCGAATTGCATACTCGGTAAGACACCGAATGCTGTTGCGTATTCTCGCAGATAATTCAGAACCCACTCATGGCTTGGATAGTCGGGGATTGGCACGCCATCAACGGGAATTACGTCAGTTGAGATTGGGAAATCTGGAAATGCGGTTGAACTGACGGCCGACACAAGATGCGTCGATTCATAAACGATGCGGCTATTGGTATTAATATTCCACAAGCCGCCAATATCGGCCTCGCGCTCGAGTAGATCGAATGGAATGCCGCGCTGGACAAAGGTTTTGCCGACCGCAATGCCGGATGCGCCGGCACCAATTATGCAAAACTTGGTACTCATGAATTCTACCCGCTTCAACGCACTGCTACTGTATCGTGATCCACTCAGCATACGATCGAACGACGAATATCTTCGTTCGGTTAAAATTTTTTGGTGATTGCACGGCCTGTTACATGCCGAACATGCGTTTTTTATCCTGGATAATCGGCGCGATATTTAACCGAAGAACCTACCCGACGATCGATCGAACTATGACTTTAGGTAATTGAACTTATACCGATCTCTTAGCGCGATTTCTACGCGGGTGCCAAGTCGCGAATTTGATTAACCCAAGCTACCTTCGGATGGACTCTGATGATGTCGCGGAATGGGACGTTGAGCGGAGCGCTTCAAGTTCTAAACCGAGGCAAAACGATACAAATTGTATCGACACAAGGCGAAGTCGACGCGTGGGCATACGGTAGGATGGTAAGCGTGTGCCCTTAACCGACTTTATCAAAATTGTTGGCTGGTCTGTCGCGTTGCACGCTTAACACTGGACCCACCACTTTCTGCGCCCTGGACCCAAGGGTACGCGACAGGCAAGCATCTATTCGGGCACAGGAACCGGCGAGCAGAGGAACTGGCGAACAAGGGTATTGGTAATTGCACCTAGCAAATGCTCGGATATTTGACGGATTGGGTCCTACTTTCGGACAAGCTCTGCGATCTCAACCCTTGCCCACCTTGAATGACACGACCATTCGGGCTACGACGCTCGCGGACTGCTGAGGGCCTAAGGTCTTCGGGCGGACACTTTTTCTGCTGGTGGCTCGCTTCCAAGATGGCGCGAGTTTAAGACCCGCACTTTTCAAGGAGCTTATGGTTATGGCGCGCAACAAAATCGCTCTCATCGGTGCCGGTCAGATTGGCGGCACGCTAGCACTCCTCGCGGGCCTCAAGGAGCTCGGCGACATCGTCCTTTGCGATATGATGGAAGGGACCGCCAAGGGCAAGGCGCTAGATTTGGCGCAAACCGCGGCTGTCGAAGGGTATAATGCCAAACTTTCAGGTGCGGGCGTGAGCGATTATTCCGCCATTGCAGGCGCTGATGTCTGCATTGTTACGGCAGGCGTGCCGCGCAAACCCGGCATGAGCCGCGACGACCTGCTCGGCATCAATCTCAAGGTGATGGAAGCGGTTGGCCTCGGCATCAAGCAGCATGCTCCGAATGCGTTCGTGATCTGCATCACCAATCCACTCGATGCGATGGTTTGGGCGCTGCAGAAATTCTCTGGGCTGTCTGCGAACAAAGTTATCGGCATGGCTGGCGTGCTCGACAGTGCGCGTTTCTCATGCTTCCTGGCTGAAGCTGCGGGCGTTTCGATTGAGGACGTGCGCGCCATGACGCTCGGCGGACACGGCGACGACATGGTGCCAATGACGCGTTACTCGACCATTGGTGGTGTACCGCTGCCCGATTGCGTCAAGCTCGGCATGTTCAGCCAAGAGCAGCTCGATGCGATGATCAAGCGCACGCGCGGCGGTGGCGGAGAGATCGTTGCGCTACTCGGCAATGGCTCAGCATTCTACGCGCCGGCCGCTTCGGCGATCTCGATGGCGGAAAGCTATTTGCGCGATAAGAAGCGGATGCTGCCGTGTGCAGCCCATCTCACCGGCCAATATGGCGTGAAAGATATGTATGTCGGCGTGCCAGTCGTTATTGGTGCCAAAGGCGTTGAAAAGATCGTCGAACTTGAGATGAACACGGCCGAGCGCGAGATGTTCATGAAGTCGGTCGAAAGCGTGCGCGGCTTATGTGACGCGTGCAAGACAATCGCGCCAGCGCTCGCGTAATTATTGGCGAACGCTAGACTGAGACTTTGAAAAAAACGCGGTTGCTCTGGCTGCCGCGTTTTTTGTTTTGCCAGCGAAGAATTAGAGCACGCGCATTCCCAGATGCACGAGCAGGGGCAACAGTTCGTTCGCTGCTCGCTGTCGATGGGCGCGCGCGCTTACCGAAGCCTTGTCGCCGTTACCGCTTCTGATGGCGGACACGATGGCGAGATGTTCCTTCTCAGAACTGATAGGGCGTTGGCGCAAGCGCAGCGTTACCATGCGGGCGCGGTGAGATTGATCGAGTATCGTGTAAGCCATGCGTGCGAGGCGATTGTTGCCGCAGCCATCGAAGAGAGCGCGATGGAAGGCGTCATCGGCATTGGCCCACACATTCAAATCATCATTAGCGAGTGCCGCTTTCATCTCAGCGCTTGCTGTTTCCAGCGCGACGAGCGCCAACTTCCGCGCCTTCGGATCGAGGTTCGCGAGCAAATCAGCAGCTGTCGCCTCTAGTGCTGTGATGACTTGATAGACCTCGCGCATGTCATCGGGCGACAATGGGACGATGAGTATACCGCGCTTGGGCAGGACGCGAACCAAACCGTCCTCTTGCAAGCGAATTAGCGCCTCATGGACGGGTGTTCGGCTCATACCGAGCCGCAGCGCTATTTCCTGTTCGGATGCTTGCTGGCCTGGGGGGAATATCGTCTCGCGAATGGCATTTTTTAAAGCCAAGTAAGCGTCCGCACCGCGTGACGCGTTAGCTTGCGGTGACTTCCGCGCGGTGAAGAGTTTTGACATTTTCGCTCAGCCCTTTTGGTCTCAGCTCTGATCGTGTCCTTGACGTGTTTGGAACCGCTTGCTACGAACCGCCCATTCTGTTCCATGGAAGTTAGCGTGGAACACAGCTTGCGCGCAAGCTTTAGAATTGATTTTTTCGTTTAAAAAGGGAACCTCCGAATGCGTTCGTATCGTATTGCCTCTATCCCCGGTGACGGCATTGGCCCCGAAGTCATTTCGGCGGGCGAAAAGGTGTTGCAAGTGGTCGCAGAGCGAGACGGCGGCTTCAAGCTAACGTTCGATCGGTTCGATTGGGGTTCGGATTACTACAAAACACACGGTATTATGATGCCGAAAGACGGGCGCGATCAAATCAAGGCCCATGATGCGATTTTTTTTGGCGCGGTCGGGGCACCTGATGTGCCGGATCACATCACGTTGTGGGGGTTGCGCCTCGCGATCTGCCAGCCGTTTGATCAATACGCGAACGTGCGCCCGACGCGGGTATTGCCTGGCATCACCAGCCCATTGCGCCATGTGAAGGACAAAGAACTTGACTGGGTGATTGTGCGCGAGAACTCGGAAGGGGAATACGCTGGTGTTGGCGGGCGCGTGCATCAAGGCTTTCCCGAAGAAGTGGCTACTGACGTGACGATGTTCACGCGAACAGGGGTCGAGCGGATCATTCGCTTTGCCTTTGAATTGGCGCGTTCGCGGCCACGGAAAAAGCTGACCATTGTGACCAAGTCGAACGCACAGCGGCATGGCATGGTGATGTGGGACGATATTGCACTGGAAGTGGCGGCTAAATATCCGGATGTGACGTGGGATAAAATGCTGGTTGATGCGATGACGATGCGCATGGTGATTAAGCCTGAAACGCTGGACACGATCGTTGCGACAAACCTGCACGCGGATATTCTTTCAGACTTGGCGGCAGCTCTTGCTGGATCATTGGGTATCGCGCCGACTGCGAACCTCAATCCAGAGCGCAAATTCCCGTCGATGTTTGAGCCTATCCATGGTTCGGCGTTTGATATTGTCGGTAAAGGCATCGCCAATCCGATTGGTACGTTCTGGACGAGCGTGATGATGTTGGAGCACCTGGGACAACCGAAGGCGGCACAGCGGATGATGCGGGCAATTGAGCGGGTCACGGCGGATGTCAAATTCCACACGCCAGACCTCGGCGGCAAGGCGCGAACTGACGACGTGACGGAGGCCGTTTGCGCCACCCTTCAAGGCGACAATACGTAAGCAAGCCTGGATGACGGGTCCTTTAGAGACCTGATATGTTTACAGCAAACCAAAAAGGAAACGCACCATGATAATTCGCCGTCGTTCATTGTTTGCGGGCGCTTTTGCGCTTGCGTCGCTTGGAGGCTTCGCGCCTTCACACGCGCAAGATGTTTATCCGTCGCGGCAGATCACACTTATTCTACCGGCCGCCGCGGGCGGTCCGACCGATACAGTTTCGCGACTGATCGCTGAGTCCATGAGCCGCACGCTTGGGCAAACGGTCATTGTGGAAAATATGGGTGGCGCGGGCGGCACTGTCGGCATGGCGCGGCTGGCAAAATCCGCTCCCGATGGCTACACGATTGGAGTTTGGCACATTGCGCAGGCGACAGCGCCCGCGATGTATGACTCGCTCAAATACGACGTACTGAAAGACTTTGACGCAATTGGACGCATCACTGACGTGCCGATGACGCTTACATCCAAGGCCGCCCTCGACATCAAGACGTTGCCCGATCTTCTTGCCTGGATTAAAGCGAAGAAGGACGAGGTTACCTACGGGCATGCGGGCGTCGGCACTGCCTCGCATCTGTGCATGTTGATGCTGCAGAAGGAACTTGGCGTTACGCTCAAGGGCGTCGGCTATCGTGGCACGGGTCCTGCAATGAACGATCTTCTCGGTGGTCAATTCGATCTGATGTGCGATCAAACAACCAACACAACGAACCAGATCAAGGAAGGCAAGATCAAAGGTTACGCGGTGACTGTGACGCAACGGCTTGCCGTCCTGCCTGATCTACCGACTCTTGATCAATCGGGCTTGAAGGGTTTCGACGTGTCGGCTTGGCATGCCGTCTGGGCACCGAAAGGATTGCCAAAAGATGTGTCTGACAAGTTGGTCGCTGCGCTTAAGGCGTCACTCAAGGATCCGAAAGTTATTGAGCGTTTTGCAGCACTTGGTACCGCTCCTGTGCCTGATGAGCAGGCGACGCCGGCGGCACTGATGATGAAGTTGCAACAAGAAGTTCCGAAATGGGCCGAGACGATCAAGGCTTTCGGCATCAAAGGAAACTGAGCATTTCAGGCCCTGGTTGGATTGAGGCCGGAGCGCTGAGTGGCGCTTCCGGCCTCTGTCGTTTTGGTTTCAGAAAAGTGAATATCCGCCATCGATAACGAACATATCGCCAGTGTGATAGCGCGAGGCGTCGCTTGTCAAGTAAACGGCAATACCACCGAAGTCGTCACCCGTGCCCCAGCGGCGCATCGGAATGCGCGGCATGATACTACCCGCGAATTTTTCGTTAGTGGTGGCGTTGGAGGTCATGTCGGTTTCGATCCAACCGGGGAGGATGGAATGAGCGCGGACGCCGTAACGAGCGAATTCGACCGACATGGCACGAGCCATGGAAATGAGTGCACCTTTTGTTGCTGCGTAGTGCTCAGAGCGTGGCGCGGCTTCAATGGCTGCGAGCGACGCCGTACCCACCAAGACGCCTCCGGATTTATCACCGGCTTTGGTGCGTTCGACCATGTGGCGGGCGGCGGCGCGAAATGTGTAAAATGCGCCATCGAGATTGATACGCGTGACGCGGTGCCATTCGTCATTGGTCATCTCGGTGAAGGATTGTGCACCACCGCGACCACTGACGCCGGCGTTGGCGAAGCACGCATCGACGCGGCCCATTATTGCCAAAGTATCAGCAAAAGCTTTGTCGACGGCGGCTTCGCTACCCACGTCGCACTGGAGTGCCAGCACGCGGCGGCCGGATTTTTTAAGCTCGGCTTCGGCGGCGGTGTTTTTGGCTGCATTGGTGCCCCAAATGGCGATGTCGGCGCCGGCATTTGCCATCGCCTTCGCCATGCCAAGGCCGATGCCACTGTTGCCACCAGTGACGAGCGCAACCTTGCCTGTGAGATCGAAGGGTAATTTTGCCATGGGTGCGCTTCCTCTTGTTTCGAGCTTGTCCTCAAGCTGGCGCGATGGCGCAAGCGTCGCAAGCAAAATCTGCACTTGCCAGAGCCGGGTTCCGCTGGGCAGATGCGATTAGAAACAATTGCGAACGCGGGAGCACATCATGGCGAAGTCGGTTATTGAAAGCAAAATTGCCAAGGCCATTGGCCCTTATTCACTCGGCATCGCAGCAGGCGACTATGTTTTCTTGTCGGGTCAAATTCCGCTTGATGGTGCGACAGGTAAGATCGTTGACGGCGGCATCGAGGCGCAGACGGAACAAGTTTTCAAGAACATCAAGGCGTTGCTTGAAACATCGGGGGCCAAAATGGAGCAGGTCGTTAAATCGACCGTGTTTATGACTGATCTCGGCGAGTTCCAAGCCATGAATGGCATCTACGCCAGCCACGTGCCGCAGCCGTATCCGGCGCGCTCGACGATCCAGGTGGCAGGCCTGCCCATGGGCGCCAAAGTTGAGATAGAGATGATTATTTGGAAGAGCGGAACGTAACTGGCGAAGCTTCAGTTTCCGGCATCGCTTTTGTTCGCTGTCGAACTTCGTTAGCGGACTGCGCCGATGATGTCGATATGATCGGTTGAGGTGCCGCGGAGAATGGAGTCAATTCGCGCTTGATCCACAGAACGGCCCGACGCGTCTACGAGGGTGGTGAAGTGCTGCAACTTCTGAAGGAACGCTGGGATGTATTCTAGAGTCTGGCGCGCCGGGGTAATCTCAATTGCTGCAACATTGACGCGGCGCCAGATTTCGTCGGGCATGCAGGCTACGATGATGGTGTCGTAGCCTTGCGTGTCTGACTTCCAGATGATCGGCGTATTATCTAGAGCCAACTCGACGACTACGGCATCGACTTTGCGCATTGTGACAGCCGTCATCACCCGGTGCTGCGGCAGTATCTGCTCGGCGTAGAAGCTGTAGTTGCCGCTATTAGAGCGATCTTCGTAGAATTCCAGGACGCCGTCACGCTCGCCCAGGCCGATGTTAAAAATTTCGGCATTTGCGTTTTGCGATAAGTTTTGACGCAAGAGGCTTGCGTTTCGAGGATGGGGCTCGATTGCGATCAAGCGCTCTATGTGAGGGCAAGCGTTTAGGATTTGCCGTGCGAACAGCCCGCTATTCGCCCCGACGTCGATAACATTGTAGCGGCTCTGTGGGGCTGTCAGCGCGGCGATTTTATCAATAATCTCCGGCTCCCACGCTCCTGTGGCCAGTACCTGCGGAAGGATCATAGTGTCCAGTGGGAGCGATAAAGCCTCACCTGCCCGACCCAAGCGGCAGTCCCTTTGGAGCGTGACGTTTACGGACGTGACAGCGTGGGCTGAAGCAAGCCCCTGGAGTACGAGATCCATCGAGAAGCGCGGATGACGCTCGATGAGATCAAGGGCTACAGTTTTCATTGCCGTGCGGATGGACATGCGATTGGGCTCCAGGCTGTGAATTCTGCGCGCCTCTGGGGAGGAGCATAGGAACGCGCGTGGAGGTGAACAATGCGCGATTTCTCGTTGGGGAGCAGTGTAAAAAGGAGCGCCTCCTTGACCGAAAGACGTAGCACGAGAGCTCGACACCACACCGACGCACAATGCAAAACGGCGCCACTCAAATGAGTAGCGCCGCAGTATTTTGTTTGACGAACCTAGAGCTTTACTTCTTTTCGGCAGCCGGAGCTGCTGGTGCAGTGGCCGGAGCAGCGGGAGCTGCTTCTGCAGGCTTCAAGATGCCTTTCCAGCGGGCGACTTCTGAAGCGACGAGCTTTTGAAGTGCTTCTGGCGTGCGGCCTGCGACGTCAGGGATGACGGTGCCAAGATCAAGCAAACGCTTTCGCGTAGCTGCATCATCTAGTGCTTTCACGTAGGCTGCATTCAGCGCTTTGGTGATGTCTGCTGGAGTGCCTTTGGGTGCGAAGATGCCATTCCAAGCGCTAACCTGATATTCTGGCAAGCCCGCTTCTTTGGTCGTTGGCACGTCTGGCAGTGCTGGCGAACGCTCAGGCGTTGCAATGGCGATGGCGCGGATGTTGCCGCCTTTGATTTGCTCGACGAGATTGACGATCTGGTCGCACATATAATCAACCTGGCCACCAACCATATCGTTCAACGCTGGGCCCGTGCCGCGATAGGGGACGGCTGAGCTCTTGGCACCGGTCTGCGCTTTCAGAAGTTCGCAGGTGGTGTGCGAGACGGAACCAACGCCGGCGTGAGCCTGATTGACCTTCGCTTCATTGGTTTTGATATAAGCCACGAATTCCTTGAGGTCTTTGGCCGGGAAAGCTTTCTTGGCAACGATCACGATCGGTGTGCCGCCGGCAAGGCCGATGAACTCGAAATCCTTATTGGGATCATATTTCAAGTTTGGGTACAAAGCAGGCGAGGCACCATGAGTGCCCATGTGGCCCATCATGATGGTGTAGCCATCAGGCTTGGACTGAGCGCCTCGCGTGATGCCGGTTGTGCCACCAGCGCCGGCGACATTTTCGACCACGATCTGCTGGCCGAGCGTTTTTGACATGCTCTCGCCGACGAGGCGGGCGATGATGTCGGTTGGGCCGCCAGCAGCGAACGGCACGATCATGGTAATTGGACGGGTTGGATAGGTCTGCGCGGTGGCAGCCGTAGCGCTTAGCGCGAGAGCTGCTGCAAGCGCGATTAGGTGACGTTTCATTAAATCCCCTCAGTACAAACTTGGTTTTTGGGTTTCTGCATGTTCAGACTACTTAGGCGCCGGTTGAAGCCGGTCGTTAGCACGGCTGCCATGTTGCCTGCAAATGCGGCGGGACTGCGATTTCCGGCGTCGGTGTGCCGATCTCCCTGTGCGATGTTGGGCTTTCGGCGGGTTGTGCGATTGGGCAAGGCGGGCTATCGGTTCCACGGAAATTTCGTTGGTTTTTCGCACGCCGCAGCTTCGCAGGGAACAGTCCATGAACATCCATGAACATCAGGCTAAAGACCTCTATCGCCAGTACGGCGTGCCGACCGGCCTGGGTTACGCCGCGTTCACAGTGGAAGAAGCGGTTGAAGCTGCGAAAAAGCTGCCGGGTCCGGTGTGGGTGGTGAAGAGCCAGATTCATGCGGGCGGACGCGGCAAAGGCAAGTTCAAAGAAGCAGCGGCTGGGACGGCTGGCGGCGTCAGAATCGCGAAGTCAGTCGACGAGGTCAAAAGGAATGCGAGCGAGATGCTCGGGAACACACTGGTGACGATCCAAACCGGGGCGGACGGCAAAAAGGTACAGCGCCTCTACATCGAAGATGGTTCGGCGATTGCCAAGGAGCTGTATCTGTCGGCGCTGGTCGATCGCGAGACGAGCCGCGTGGCATTCATCGCCTCGACTGAAGGCGGTATGGATATTGAAACCGTCGCGCACGACACACCGGAAAAGATCTTCACAATGTCGATCGATCCGGCATCAGGCTTCATGCCGTTCCATGGCCGTAAAATCGCATTTGCGCTTGGTTTGACGGGCGATCTCGTCAATCAGTGCGTCGGCATCATTGGCAATCTCTACCGCATGGTGGTGGAGAAGGACATGAGCATGCTCGAGATCAATCCGCTGGTGATCACGAAGGACAACAAGCTCGTGGCGCTCGATGGCAAAATGGATTTCGACAGCAACGCGCTGTTCCGCCACAAAGAGATCGTGGCGCTGCGCGATTTGTCGGAAGAAGATCCGGCGGAAATCGAAGCGTCGAAATATGATCTTTCTTACGTGAAGCTCGACGGCCAGATCGGCTGCCTCGTCAATGGTGCGGGTCTTGCCATGGCGACGATGGACATCATCAAGCTCTACGGCATGGAGCCCGCGAACTTCCTCGATGTGGGCGGCGGCGCAACTAAGGAAAAGGTGCAGGAAGCGTTCAAAATCATTCTGCGCGATTCGAACGTGAAGGGCATTCTGGTCAACATCTTCGGCGGCATCATGCGTTGCGACATCATCGCGGAAGGCGTCGTGGCGGCGGCACGCGAACTCGGCATCAAGGTGCCGCTGGTGGTACGCCTCGAAGGCACCAACGTCGATCTCGGCAAGAAGATCATGGCGGAGAGCGGGCTCAAGATCATTGGCGCGGACAACCTTGCGGATGCAGCCAAGAAGATCACGGATGAAGTGAAGAAGATGGGTTGATGCGGGAAGCGATGCGCAATCTTGGCGGCGTGGTTTTGGTTCTATTGCTGCTGGTTGGCGATTGCCCGGCGGCGATGGCGCAGTTGCCTCCGCCCGCTCCGGCTACGATGCCGACAGGGACTGCGGAAAAATTCCGAACGCTGCCGCAAGAACAGAAGATTGCGGCGTTATCCGCGCTGCAGTTCGGACAGTGCGTGCTTGCCGCTCCGAAGTTTCTCGATATCGATTTCACGCGCGAGATCGGGGTCAAGCGGCATATTACATCGACAGCAACAGAAGGTCGCTTCGTCGATTCCATGACAAAGGGGCAATTTTGCACGCGCGCTGTGTCCTGTCGCGTAACATATCCGGGCAACGAACTCGCGCTGGTCCCGGGCGGCGTACAACCGTTGCTTCGGCTACGCGACAAGACGGTGGTCATCGTTCCTAGCGGCGATCACCTGAAGGCCGAACTGATGATCGGCAATGATGCGTACATTTTCTGGAGCGGCCGGACGCATCTCAAGACGCGGGGCGATGCCATCGTTCTCGAATTGCTCAAGCGATAGCCCCTTCGGCACGCGGCGAAACCGTGTGCTCCGAGCTCGAAATCGAGCAACGGTATTCGGGCGCCTACGTCCTCGAGGCGGAGGAACGCGCCGACATCTTCGAAGCATCGACTGAAGGCAGGCACGACGACGTTGCCTGTCCGGATATGGCACAGGCAACGTTCCAACGCCTTGTAAATTGAAAGTCTCATTCGGCGGAGACCCTCGGGGCTAAAACCCTGTACAGTGAGAATTTGAGCCACGGTCAGATGTACGGCGACGTGGAGGTCAGAAATCCTTTCATATAAATTGAGCCTCTGAGCCGGGTCTATGCCGGGAATGCCCTCTGTCGGGCATTGGCAAAGCTGATGGTTTGTGGCAGAAGGGCCCCTAATGAGGTGGTGTTGCCGGGGCTTAGCCTGTGGCGGCGCGTCTCGACGGGATCAGGTACACACCGCACGACCCGGTCGCGAAACTCGCTTTCGCGGGTTAAATCAATGGGTTGTCGCACTTTTCGCAGGAGTTAATAATGGCAGTTCCAAGAGGCAAAACATCGCGCATGAAGCGCGGCT
>JABFRJ010000251.1 GCA_013141255.1 Hyphomicrobiaceae bacterium | reverse complement strand
GTGCGGCAATGGCGGCAGCCGAGGTTTTTTTTGAGTTCCACATATGACCGATGACATTTGGGATACGATTATTGTTGGTCAGGGATTGGCGGGCACGACGTTGGCGTGGCGGCTGGTGGATGCGGGGCAGCGGGTTTTGATGTTCGATCCAGCTGAAGCCGTGACGTCGTCGAAGATTGCGGCAGGGCTCATTACGCCGATCACGGGGCAGCGGTTGGCGCTGAGTTGGCGCGTCAATGAGTTTTTGGCCGTGGCGCGGGCGTTTTACGCGTCGATTGAGCAGCGGACGGGGCAAAGGTTCTTCTACGAGCGGCGCGCCGTGCGGCTATTGCAGTCAGTGGAGGAGCGAATGCAATGGGCGAAGCGGGCGGGGCAACCGGCGTATCAGGCATTTCTGAGTGAGATGCAGCCGGAGCCGCTCATCGCGTCCGAGGTGGCGGGTTCAGATGGCGGTGGGTTTGAGATGCGGGCGGCACAGCTTGATGTGGCTGCTTATCTCGCCGCCTCGCGGGGGATGTTGCCGAACGAGACGGCTGCGCTTGATTGGTCGCGTGATGTTGTTTTTGAAACTAGCCATATCTCGGTTCTAGGTCATCGTTGTCGGCGATTGATTTCGTGTGAAGGGTTTGCTGCGTCACGGAACCCGTTTTTTCCAATGTTGCAATTCAAGGCGGCCAAAGGCGAAATTTTGACGGTGCGGTTTCATGCCCCAATGCCTGAGCGGACTTTGCATTGCGGTATATGGATCGCGCCCACGGCTGAGGCTGATGTGTTTCGAGTTGGTGCGACCTATGATTGGGAGAGGCTCGATCAGGTGCCGACGGTTGCTGCGCGGGCTGAGCTTGAAGGCAAATTGCGTGCGCTTGTGCGGGTGCCGTTTACTGTGCTCGATCATCATGCCGCTGTGCGGCCGATCATTTATCTGAGCGAAGCGGTGATGGGGCTGCATCCGACGCACGAGCGGCTTGGAGTGTTCAACGGATTGGGTTCCAAGGGTTCGCTTCATGCACCCTGGTTTGCGAAATGTTTCGCGGATTTGCTGATTGATGGAGCGGCGTTGCCGGATGAGGTCGATTTGCGGAAACGGACTCTTTGATGTTGCGTACAACAGACTTGGCACATTTGATTTTGAAGGATCGACTTGTGGCTGGCGCGGTCGCGGTCGATGCGACTGTAGGCAACGGCCACGATACCCAGCTGTTGGCCCAGTTGGTTGGCGATAGCGGGCAGGTGTTTGGTTTTGATATTCAGGCTCGTGCCATCGAAGCCACGACTAAGCGCGTGCGCGGGCTGGCTCAGGTGATGTTGTTTCATGCGGGGCATGAACGATTGGCGGAGCTTTTGCCGGCGTCGGTGCAACATAACCTGAGCGCTGTGACGTTCAACCTTGGCTATCTGCCGGGGGCGTCAAAGGATGTTGTTACGCGGACGCAAACGACGATTGCGGCATTGGAGCAAGCGCTCGCACATCTGGTTGTCGGCGGCGTGGTGACGATGGTGGTCTATCCGGGGCACGCAGAGGGGGCGATTGAAGCTGAGGCTTTACGGTCGTTCGCTCGGAAGTTGTCGTCGCAATTTGCCGCGTCATGGTTTGCGCGCAGCAATGGAGCTGCTGCGGCGCCGGAACTCGTTGTCATTGAACGGTTGGTGTAGAGGCCGCGTGAGTCAGTCGCGATAGCCGCGACCGAGGCCGTAGCGCGTCACGTTGGGGAAGGTTGAGCCCGATGATGATGGCGGGCGTGAGGTGGTGGCGAGGCGGGTGCTGTTGCGTTCGGCGCGGGCCTTTTCTTCGGCGGCATAAAACTTGCGTTCTTTTTCGCGCTCGGCGCGTTCCTCGGCTTGTTCGGCCAGCTCTTCGGCTTCTCGTTCTTTGGCGATTTTGCGCGCTTCTGGGTCGACGTAGATTTTCTCGGCGACTTTGATGTCGGTGTAGCGGGTGGCGTCTTTCCACGACTTAATGGCGTAGACGGCGGCGCCCATATGGACGCGGTCGAAGAGGTCTACGACGTCTTCGTTCAACATGCGGATGCAGCCATTAGAAACCGCGGAGCCGATGGAGCCGCGCGACGGTGTGCCGTGAATGCGGAGTAGTGACCAATCGAGATAAAGTGCGCGTTTGCCGAGTGGGTTTTTGGCGTCGCCGCCTTCAACAGGATCGTCGCCATTCACAGGGATCCATTTGGGATCGACGACTTTGGCGGCGACAAACGTGCGGCCCATCCAGAGCTCTTCGTTTTTGCCGACGGCCACTTTGTAGCGGCGAGCTTCGCCCTTGGCGGTGATGTAGTAGAGGCGGCGCTCGGAATTGACGATGACGATGGAACCGACCGGGAATTGGTAAGAGGTTGGGACCAATTCAGCCTTGGTGACTGGTTCGGCTAAGATTTTGGCGATCTTTTCTGTTTTCATGGCAACTTGTTGCGGCTTGGCGCGCAAATTTTGTGCGTGTGCCAGGGATGTGGCACCCGTGACCAGCGTTACTGCCAGGACGGGGCGCAGCACATAAGAGATGAAAACGCGCATTTTGGTACGTCCGAGGTCAGGGCGGTCAGGTTGGTTCTCCGTTGTCCTTATCACGGCTTATTCGTTGGTCTCAAGGGCTAGGCAATTGGTTTCGGTTTTGGGGTTATTGATCAGAATTGACGTCTTGTGCTCGCCCCCAGCTTGTTGGGCTGCTCCGCCCGCCGTTGGTTGGGCTTTTCTCATGCCGTTGGCTGAGGTAGGTGACAGGGATGATCCCGCGACCGATTGGCCGCGACATTGCCCGAGGCATTAACATGACCAAGACGACTTCTTCCGCTCCAACTGCAGGTGCTCAGGCTGCTGGCTCTGAGGCCTGGGTCAATGATTTTGCGGCGGCAGATGGTGCGCGCTGGCGGGGGCTGGTCGATAAGATCCTGAAGGGCGCAGATTTTGAGAAGCAATTGGTGTCCAAGACCGCCGACGGAGTGCGGATAGAGCCGCTGTATCTGCGGGGCGCACTAGATGGCTTGGCTGATGGCGGGCAACCCGGTGCAGCGCCCTATCTGCGCGGCACACGTGTCACGGGTATGGGGGGCTGGGACATTCGCGCGGTTCAAGCCGAGGCTGATGCGGCAAAAGCCAATGCTGCGATCCTAGAAGATCTGGCGGGGGGGGCGACATCGGTTCTGCTGCAGATTGCGCACAATGGTCTGGCCGGGCTTAAGGCGGACGCTGCAGAGATCGGGCGGGCGCTCGATGGTGTGATGCTCGACGTGTGTCCGGTGGCGCTTGATGCGGGTGCGCAGGGTGTAGCTGCGGCGCAGGCATTATCTCAGGTTTGGAAAGCGCGTAGCGTTCGTTCTGATAGCCGCTTGGGGGCTTACAACTTCGATCCGATTGGTGTGCTGGCGGAGACTGGTGCATTGGGACAGGGCGTCGATGACGCGCTCGTTGATGCGGCGAAGCTTGTGGGTGACGTGCAAGATGCGCCGCATGTGACGGCGCTGCGGACCAACGGTCATATCTGGCATCGCGGTGGGGCGAGCGAAGCCCAAGAATTGGCGGCGGTGCTGGCAACGGTTGTTGCTTACTTGCGGGCCGCTGAAGCGCAGAGC
>JABFRJ010000520.1 GCA_013141255.1 Hyphomicrobiaceae bacterium | reverse complement strand
GGCTTGATGTGATGGTCGTCCGTGCTGGGCGGTGGGTGAAATGGGAATGATGCGTCCACCGAGATGAGGTGGGGGATACGTAGGCTGGTCAAGGCGATTGCCAACTACGACTTGCGGCAGGTTGGGTTGCGCGACTATAGGCGTCGCTGCGGCGTTTAAACGGTTCAGTGCGTCGCGCGCGACTTGAGCTTCAGGCGCGTTGGGATGTTGTTCAGCGAGGTGGCGATAAAATTGAAATGCATAGGTAAGATTATGATCACCTTCAGCACGACGCGCGGCGTCGAGGATTTGTTGGGGCGTGAATTGGCTGGTCGCAGACATTGGCGGGGCTCAGGCTCTGGATGCCAGATTATTGCGGGATGCTTTAGGGGCGTGATTGAAAGTGGCTGACTGCGTGTTGAGCCAGTTAAATTAGGGGCGGTTCTGAACATTGGCACACTTTATAAGTGCAGGGCTACGAGCGTTTGCGTCTTTGGTTGCCGCTGTGGCGACAATTTATCGAACATAGTTGAGAGGCATGCGGTGTGGTGGGTTCACTCGGCCAGCTCTAGGGCGAGTGCCAGCTTCAGCGGTGCTGAGGCCTCAAAAGGGTAAAACGGCATGCAAGGGATAGCGACCCCGAGCAATACGTCGGACTTGTCCATCATTGGGTATCTCGAAACATCCGCCAGTGTTGTGACGAGGTCTATGATCAATGCCAGGCGGGCTGAGGTTAGAGTGGCATTCATGGGCACTATGCCGATGCCGCGCACTTCGATTTTGCTAGAGATGGTCGCGGGGCAGCGTACGATCAAACCATGTCCATCGCGTTGCAGTTCGGTCTGGTCGTCAGCGATGAGGCAGCGAGGGTGGTCGATGCCTGCGAGGGTCGCTTGGTTGCTCAAAAAACGCAGGGCGAGGTCCGACTTGCCGCTGCCGGAGGGGCCGCGAATAAGCGCGGCGCGGTGACCAAGCGCGACGGAGGTGGCGTGGACGAGGAGTGATCTTGAATGAGTGCCTTGCTGGCTCATCGATGTGGTCAACGGCTCTGAACTGTGAGGCGCGGGAGGCGGATTTCAAAGCGGACGCCGGCAACGCCTTCGATGCGACGCTCGGCGAGTTCGGGCACGTCATGGACGCCGATCTCTTGACCCGGAATGGCTTTGATGTTTTGCGCGCGGATTACGCCGCCGTGGGCCTCAATGATTTCGCGGCTAATGGAAAGTCCCAATCCTGAATTCTTGCCGCGCTTGTTGTCGGATTGCGGTCGATCAGAATAGAAGCGCTTGAAGACATCTTCCAACTTGTTGGGGGGGATGCCGGGGCCTTCGTCGTCGATGGTGAGCACGACGTCGGGGCCGTCATGATCCAGTGTTAAAGTGACCGTGGCTTCGCCGGGCGAGAAGGAGATGGCATTGTCGAGCAGGTTGGTGATGACTTGGCCGATACGACCTTCGTTGCCGTCGACGCGATAGTCGGTGCGGGTGGTTGTCGGGGCTATTTTCAACTCAATTTTGCACGGCGGACCGTCTTGTCCATTTTGGATGTCGCGGAAAACGCCGGCGATGTTGGTGGTTATGGTTGAAAGATCGACGGGCTCTGTTTCTTGCAACGCTAATTCAGCGTCGAGGCGCGAGGCGTTGGCAACGTCAGAAATCAAGCGGTTTAAGCGCTTTAATTCGCCTTGGATTTGGCGGACGAGTTCGTCGCGCTTTTCTGGCGTTTTTGCGTAACCGAGCGATTCCGCCGTTGAACGGGCGGCCGCGACGGGGTTCTTGAGTTCGTGTGCAACGTCTTGAGCGAAACGGTCTGAGGCTTCGATGCGACGATAGAGGGCCGCGGTCATGGTCGAGAAGTTGCGTGCCATGACGCCGATTTCATCGCGGCGATCTGGCATTTCGGGCAGCTCGCGGCTGTTCGAGATATTGCGACTGACATGTTCTGCGGCGCGGGAGAGCTGATGCATTGGGCCGCCAATGGTACGAGCGAGGAGCCATGAGGCGAGGCCGGTCGCGATCAGCGCTAGCAGAGAGAGGACAAAAAATGGTCGCCGTTCGCGCCAAAGAATGCTTTCGAGGTCGCCTGGGCGGGTGGTGAGGAAGACGGAGGCAGGAATGGTATTCAAGCGCTGAATTGGGGCGGCAACACCGATGATCTGTTCGCCTTCGTTGTTGAGTAACATCATGCTGCCGAGGTTGCCCTTCATGCTGTCCTGAACTTCAGGATAACCGAGGACAGCGGACGAGGGGAGTTCGCGATAGATTTGTAGGCTCGAGCGCATGAAGTAGGCGACGAATTTGGTCCACAGGCTGCGAAGGCGTGTGTCGGTTATACTTTCGATGTCATTGCCGTTGGCACCGTTTGCTGGTGCAGCGTTGGAGCGACCAAAGCTGGTGTTGCTGTCGACGAGGATACGGCCGTCGCGGCGGACGATACGGACGCGAACGTCATTGTTTTGGATTAGTCGGCGCAAGACAGGGGCAACCTGTTCGGGCGCAATGTCGAAAGCGAGGCGCGACAAGCTGTCATCGTGGAATTGTGGAAAGGCGCCATCTTTAGCGGTCAACTGGTCGGGATCGATGACGAGGCCGTCAGTGCGCAACTTGGCATTTGAGGCGATCGCGACGGCAATCATTCGGGCCTGGGTGCGCAGGCTTTCGGTGCGCGCGTCGATCAACCAAGTGTGCTGGACCGTGAGCAGCGTTAAGCCTGACAGCAAGATGCCGAGGCCGATGAAGTTGGCCGCAATGATGCGGTTGCGGAGCGAAGCAGTGCACCAACGCCAGATCGGCTGGGCGCGGGCCCAGGGTAGAATTTTGGTCCCGAAACGGCGTGTCCAGCGTGTGATCGAATGGCGAATACCTGCCGTGGCCTGCCACTGTTCGTGGACCCGGCTCCGTGCCGTCGTGGACAGCGCTTTGGCACGAACTGTCATTGTATTTAGCTGAGGGGCGGACGGACGATCAGTGTCGAGTGCCATGTTCGCTCCCCCGGTTGGTGTGTGCTTCATCGATGCTGGCGACTGCGACAGCGAGCCCGACGTTCCGCTCGCGCACCAGTTTGGCAACTGATGATCGTGAACGCCAGAACTGAGCGTTCGAAATTTTGACAATCAAAATGTGGCAGGCAGTTACATCGTCAATAGTGTTGGCTGTGGACGTGTCTCTGCTGCCACTGTGGTTGTGAGGCTTGGGCCTATTCTTTGAAACGGTAGCCGACGCCGTAAAGCGTCTCGATGACATCGAAATCGTCGTCGGTTTGTTTGAATTTTTTGCGCAGGCGTTTGATGTGACTGTCGATTGTGCGATCATCGACGTACACTTGATCGTCGTAGGCGGCGTCCATCAACGCGTCGCGCGTCTTGACGACGCCGGGGCGTGTGGCAAGGGCTTGCAAGATCAAGAACTCGGTGACCGTCAACGTCACGGGCAAATTATTCCAATGGCAGGTATGGCGCTCGGGATCGAGGCGGAGTTTGCCGCGTTCCAGGATGTTGGCGGCTTCGGTCGGTATGGCGCCGGGTTCCTTGCCCTGAAAGCGGCGCAGGACTGCCTTGACGCGTTCGACGACCAAGCGTTGAGAGAATGGTTTGGCGATGTAGTCGTCGG
>JABFRJ010000240.1 GCA_013141255.1 Hyphomicrobiaceae bacterium | reverse complement strand
AGCGGCATGGCGACGGTCGATGCAGCTCGCGACATCAAAAAGGAATGCATGCGTCGCGCAGCCAAACTTTGGGATCTGCCCGAGGAAGCCGTTGAATGGGACGCACCGTCAGGCGCGGTTCGTCCAGCAGGCCCCAACGCTGGCAAACACAAACCGATGAAGCTCAGCGACTTTGCCCGCATGACTGGTAAAACCGGCGGCCCCATCGTCGGTTATGCACGGCTCAACGCCCACGGTGCCGCGCCATCATTGGCAACTCACATTGCCGACGTAGAAGTCGATCCGGAAACCGGCAAGGTCACGGTGCTGCGTTACACGGCCATTCAAGATGCAGGCCGCGCCATCCACCCAAGCTACGTCGAAGGTCAATACCAAGGCGGCACGGTCCAAGGTATCGGCTGGGCCTTAAACGAAGAATACGTCTATGGCGCCGATGGCAAATTGCAGAATGCGGGCTTCCTCGATTATCGCATTCCTGTAGCGTCGGACCTGCCGATGATCGACACCATCATCGTCGAATGCCCAAACCCCAAGCATCCCTACGGCGTGCGCGGCGTTGGTGAAACGCCGCTGGTGCCACCCATGGCCGCCATCGCGAATGCGATTGCGAACGCGACAGGCATCCGTTTCACCGAACTGCCAATGTCACCGCCAAAAGTTCTCGCCCGGCTCGATCTGGCGCGAAAGAACGGCGAACACGGCTTAAAGATGTAACACGCAGGTCTAAGCAGAACTGAAGACCAACGCGCGACATCTTAAATGCGACGCCGCGCGTTGGCATCAAGGGAATATTGCAAGGAACGTCAGATGGCCCACATCACTCTGACACCATCGCTCGCCCAATTCGCCGATGGAGAGCGCACGCTCGACTTAGATGTCGTCTCAGTCAAAGATCTATTCGCGCAACTGGGCCAACGCCACCCCGGCCTCATCCCCCACTTGGAGGACAACGTCGCCGTTGCCATCGACGGTCAGATTTTTCAAGGCGCACTTTTCGAGCCCATTAACCCTGACAGTGATGTGCATCTGCTACCCATGCTGGCCGGCGGGTGAGACTGAAGCCCGACCGCAGCGGTGATCTCGTGAGTTGTTTGCCGCAGCATTGCTGCAGCATTGCTGCAGCAATGCTGCGTCATCTGCTGTGGCATCTGCTGTGGCATCTGCTGTGGCATCTGCTGTGGCATCTGCTGCGAACACCCTGCCACAATAAAAAACAGCGCCGGTTTTCCAGCGCTGTTTTCATCATTTAACCATCGCGGCCGAGACAGCAAAGTGCTGCTCAATCGTCTTCATCTTCGTCCGGCTGATCGCAATAATCCCAGTACCCACGCTCTTCATCGGAGTTGGTCCAATACCAGCACAACCCATCATTCGGTGGCGACGCGTAAGCATAGTACGCACTCGCAGCCAGAATCGAACCAATCACGACACCACCAACAACACGCCCGTAGTGTCTCTGTTTCCGATGCGGACGCACAAAGGCATATCCCCGCGACGCCCCACGATTGACGCGTGGACCAGAACCGCCACCATATGGAGCCCGCACGACAGGCGACGGTCTAAAACTTGGCGCCGGTCGTGCTGCAGGTTGTTCCACATTCCGCGACCTCGGACCTGATCCGAACATTGATGGCGCTCGCGCGGCCGACGGCGCGCGTTGAATCTGCGGCGCTCGCTGTTGAACTTGAGGCGTTCGTTGAACCTGCGGCGCACGATTAACTTGCGGCGCTCTACTGGCTTGCGGCGAACGCCTAGAGCCTCCCGAGCTTTGATCAACAAGTGGTGCTTCTGATACCAACGCGATAGCCGACGGAGCTACCGACTTCGCACCGACTCCAACGAAAGCCTGTGCCCCCGTCGACGCAAGCGCCACCGTCATCGCCGTCACAATCCACTTTACAGTCATGGGAACACACCTCCGAATAGTCATGATCAACCTGCCACACCTAGTACACCAGACGATTTATGAAAACCGATCCCACTCATTCCAAGCCGGATCGCAAAGCGTTCCCACAGCCCCAGCAATTGCCCAGGCCTTTTGAAGCAGAAAACCTCATGGCTTAAATCACCTGAACAGAACATGAAGCAACCGACGAGCCAAAAGCGGCCTCAAACAAAATGCTTCGACAGCTTCAGAGTCTGGCCCTGATAGTTGGACTTTAGATCGCGACCGTAGAGAATATCCGGCGTCGCAGTCATCCGCTCATAGATCAAACGCCCAATGATTTGGCCATCATCGAGAATAAATGGCACCTTGTGCGACCGCACTTCGAGCACAACCCGCGCGCCTGAGCCCCCCGCCGCCTCATGCCCAAAACCAGGATCCATAAAGCCCGCATAGTGGACACGGAATTCCCCAACAAGCGGATTAAATGGCATCATTTCTGCCGCGTGCGATGGCGGCACATGCACCGCTTCTTTTGAGGCGAGAATATAGAATTGGTCAGGATCGAGAATGAGCCGCGACGGCCCGCGCGAGTGAATCGGCTCCCAGTAGTCAAGGATTGGGCACGATCCCGGTGCGTCCACATCAACAATACCGGTGTGCCGCTTAGCGCGATAACCCACCAGACCGTTTGCGTCCCCTTTGAGATCAACCGACAGCGCGATACCATTGTCGATATCAACCACACCGCCCGTGACCAATCCCACGTCGTTCTGCAATCGATGCAAGACCTCGTCGGGCTCCGTCGGTAGCCCAAGCCGGAATCGAATTTGCGACAACGTCGAGCCTTCGCGCACCAGGATCGGGAATGTCTGCGGACAAATCTCGGCGTAGAGCGGACCACGATAGCCCGCCGGTATTTGATCAAACGCAGTTGCACCATCGGCAATCACGCGGGTAAAGACATCGAGCCGTCCCGTGGACGACTTCGGATTAGTCGTGGCCGACAACTCGGGCCGCATTGCCAGCGACTCAAGCAGCGGCACGATGTACACGCACCCCGTTTCGAGCACCGCCGGCCGCGTCAGATCAATCGCATGCAGCGTGATGTCATTGGTCTTTGCTTGCACCGTGGCACCCGGCCCCGGCAAAAAACTCGCCCGTACCCGATACGCAATCGCACCAAGCCGGAGGTCGATGGATGCAGGCTGCAATTGCCGCCCCCCCATCTCGCGTGACAGGATAAGCTGTCCTGCGCCAATCAGATCACGTATCCCTTGCGCCGGCAGAATACCGTTGAGCTGCGGCGCAAAAACTGCGGAGGTCTTCAAGTGAGGTGCCGTCGATTGAGGTGCCGTTGTCATGGCAACCCTCTAATGTGCTTTATCGCATGTGTGAAGTCCCTCCCGAAGCAGCACCCACACGGTTGCCGCCAAATCAAAGCCTGGAATGAATTACCCCAGTACTGTGCCTGTTGATAAACACCAATTGACCAACCGACCCCACCGACCAATCCGACCACCCGCTCTGGCCCACCCGTTCTGGCCCATCCGTTTGGGCCCACCGTACCGCCCGTTCAATCCCCCCCCAATCTGGCCCGACGCATTAGCCCCCACTCACGCCGCCTGCCGTTGCTTCAAACTCTCCCCGCGATAGCTCAGTGCTTCGGCGATATGCACCCGCATGACTTGATCGACACCGTCGAGATC
>JABFRJ010000225.1 GCA_013141255.1 Hyphomicrobiaceae bacterium | reverse complement strand
AGCTCAGAAAACGCGGCGCGGGCAGTTTGGTCGGGTCAAGGAAGGTCGAATTCCTGGCGGGAAGAGCTACGGCTACGATCTCGTCAAAGATGGTGAGGATAGGGGAAGGCGTTCCATCAACGAATTCGAGGCAGACGTCGTCCGTCGGATCTTTGCTGAGTATGCGGACGGCAAGGGGCCTATCGCGATCGTCGCCGATTTGAATCGAGAAAGTATTCCGGCCCCGCGCGGCGGCAGATGGAACGCGTCTGCCTTGCTTGGCAATCCGCGCCGCCTCAATGGTATCCTCAACAACGAACTCTACCGAGGGACCATCGTTTACAATCGCCAACGGTTTCTCAAAGACCCAACGACCGGTAAGCGCGTGTCGAGGGAAAATCCACAGAGCGAGTGGCTGCGCCAGGATGTCCCTGACCAACGCATCGTCGACAATGAAATTTGGAAGCGAGTGCAGGAACGACGCGCAACGCGCGGTGGACCGCAACTCCATCATCAGCGGCGTCCCAAGAGATTGCTCTCCGGTCTTTTGAAATGCGGCTGCTGTGGCGGGGCGTTCACGATTCTCCAAGACGACCGGATGCGTTGCTCAACCGTGCAGAACTCCAAATCGTGCACGAACACAAGAACGGTAAAGTGCTCAGAAGTCGAAAAGCGCGTCCTGGTCGCACTGCAAACGTATCTCCTGGAGCCTGACGTGGTGGAAAAGGCCGTTGAGGACTATCGGATTGAGCGCGAGCGCTTGGCCAAAGCGCACCAACGGCGCAAGAATGATCTCAGTCGCGAAGCGGCGACGGTGGAACGCCGAATCAAGCATGTCCTCAACTTGATCATGGATGGGACCCCGGACGGAAAACGCTTGGTCAGACAGCTCGACGAATTGGAGGTAGAACAAAACCGCCTGAACGCGGAACAGGCAGAGATGGACGGCCCCCACGGAGTTGCGATTCATCCTGAGGCCGGGAAGCGTTACCGTGCCAAAGTGGCGCAGATCCATGAAGCCTTGACCAAGGGGGATGCGGCCTCACGCGAAGCCATCACGATCCTGCGGGATCTCATCGACTACATCGAAGTGAGACCCACAGATCGACCCGCCCCGGTTGATCTTAGGGTTCGAGGCAACCTTGCGGCGCTACTTGTTGAGAACACCCCGGGAACAGGGGTGGCTGTATCGATGGTTGCGGGGGCTGGATTTGAACCAACGACCTTCAGGTTATGAGCCTGACGAGCTACCGGGCTGCTCCACCCCGCGTCACCAATGATCTGCACCCTGTTGAGGGGGCGCCGCGTACGACGGTATCATCCGTCTACCCATGTCTTAAGGGGCCGCTTGGTCGAGGCGCGCGTCCTTTTCGAACATCGCGCAATGGCACGCTCTCATATCGGCACCATTTGCTGTGCCGAAGTGCTGTGCCGAAGACCTGAGAGCTAAGTAGTCGAATGGCTCCCCCCTGGCAAGTGAAAAGTCGGTAATTGTTTTGACGAAATGTCGCCGTCCACAGGATACCGAAAAGGGCTCGGAAATCGCCAAATACAAGCCTAAATGTCAACTTTCAGGAGGTTGTCCATTCGGACCGGGCCGCTCACTGATGGTGCGCGTTTGACACGGACATCCCCATTGCTGAGCTGTTGGGCGGCTAAGACTACTGCATCAGGCTGGCAAGGGAGCAGATTACCTACCCGTGCGCGGCACTGACAAACGCCTATCGTATAAATGCAGGCCACCTGGTCGCGCCTCTATCTAGCTTGAAATCGCTCGTCGACCGGTACGGCCATCGCCGTCATGGTGCGGTTAAGCTCGGTTGCAAGCCCGATCACGCGCAGCAGCTCGTTATGCTGCTCCTGCGTCATGCCCTTGGCGCGTGCGAACGCCGTGTGCGAGTGGATGCAGTAGTCGCAACTGTTCATGATCGAGACGGTGAGATAGATCAGTTCCTTCGTCAGCACGTCGAGCGCGCCTGGAGCCATCACGTCCTTGGCTTTGCCCCAGGTCCGCTTGAGCGCGACTGGATCGTTGGCGAGCGCGCGCCACGCGTTGTTGATGTAGTCGGTGTTGCGCGTTGCTCGAATATCGTCGAAGACGGCGCGCGCGGCAGGGGATGCGTCGGCGTCTGAGAGTAGCTTGACGGTGGCCATGGGGTGTCTCCTGAGGTGAGACGACAAACCTAACGCGGTTTATGCGCATTGCGAAGTCAACATCATTGCGCTCCAGCGCACCATGCGCATGCGCGAATTTGGTACGTCGAGCGCAGGAAAAAAGACTTAATCCGACTTGCAGGAGCACGGTCGCTCGGATTTGCGACAATGGTGCATCAACCAATCTTCACAACCAACTCAAGGGTACTGTGTGAACTCTTGGGAATGAGGCATTGTTATTAGAGCGTGCCCACCTTGTAACCCGCGAGTTTCGGCAAGAAGAGTACGATATCTGGGAACACGATCATGGCGAACAATGCAATGATCAAGACTGCGACAAAGCCCCAAATCTCGCTGATCATTTCCTTTAACGGGATGCCCGTGACGGCATTGACGACAAAAAGCAGCACTCCGTAAGGCGGTGTGATCAGGCCAATCATGCAGTTGACGACCGAGACAACACCGAAGTGCACAAGGTCGATGCCAAGAGCTTTGCAGGTTGGCATGAAGAGCGGAATGATGACGAGAATAATTGTCGACGCATCGAGCAAGCAGCCTAGGATCAAAAACAAGATGTTGACCATGATGAGGAACATCAAGGGTGAGACCTTGAGGCTCTCCATCAGCACGGTTACTTTGGCGGGAATATTTTCAGCCGCGATGATGTAGTTGAATATCAGCGACGCGCCGATGACGAGACCGACGGCAGCTGTAGCCTTGGCGCTTTCGGAGAACACGCCATGCAGTGCCCTCAGACTTAGCGAGCGATATAGAAGCGCTGAGACGAGGAGTGCATAGAGTGCTGCAAGCGCTGCCGCTTCGGTGGTCGTGACAAGTCCTGACATTGCCGGAATAAACATCTCACCATAGATGCAGGTGAGCAAAAATACCGGCATCAGTAATGCTGGTAGTGCCAAAAGCGTAAGTTGGGGCAGTTCGCGCAAAGGCACTGACGCCTCAATCGGGAAGCCACGTTTGACCGCTGTGCGCCAATTGAAGAACATGAGTACCAAGCCCATCAAGATGCCGGGTACGATCCCCCCCATGAATAGGTACCCAATTGATGCGTTGGATACGAGTGCATACATGACCATCGGGATCGATGGGGGAATGATCGGCCCAATGGTTGCAGCTGCGCCTGTGATCGCTGCGGCGTAGCCGCGCGAGTAACGCCCATCCTTGGTCATCATCGGAATGATGATTTTGCCAAGGCCGACTGCGTCTGCGACGGCCGAACCGGACATCCCGGCAAAAATCATATTGGCAACGACGTTGACGTGCCCAAGGCCGCCACGAAAGCGGCCAACGAGCGCTATGCAGAAGCGGAGCAAACGCTCACTGATCTGGCCCGCGTTCATGATATTGGCGGCCGTGATGAACAGCGGGATGGCCAACAACATTGGGCTATCGTAGAGCCCTTGGATCATCTGCTCGGCGGCCAGTGCGAGATCTTGTCCCTTAAGCAGCATGTATATG
>JABFRJ010000405.1 GCA_013141255.1 Hyphomicrobiaceae bacterium | reverse complement strand
TCATGGGCAACTCCTTCGGCTATTTCGCCGACAAGCAAGACGACGAAAAAGTCCTCCAGACCGTGGCCAAACTGCTCCGCCCCAGCGGCCAACTCCTGCTCGACATTACCGACGGCGCCCATATGCACGAGCACTTCGACAAGCGCTCCTGGGAATGGATTGACGAACACCATTTCGTTTGCCGCGAGCGCTCAATTTCAAAGGAAGGCGACCGCCTCATCAGCCGCGAAGTCATCGTCCAAGATGAAATGGGTGTCATCGCCGACCAGTTCTACGCTGAGCGTCTCTACACCCGTGAAAGTATCACCCGATTGCTGGAAAAGACTGGTTTCCGCAACATCCGCCACCACGGCCACGCCGAAGCCTTGTCGGATCGCGACCAAGATCTCGGCATGATGGCCCGCCGCATATTGCTGTCAGCCGACGCCCCCGTAAAACCTGTTAAAAAGCCCCGTGGCAAAGTCCAACAAATCGACGTCGCAGTATTGCTCGGCGATCCGCGCTTACCCGATACCGTCAAACTCGGAGGCCAATTCAATCCCGAAGATATGGACACAATCAAAAAACTGAAAGACGCCCTCGCCGAACTACCTCAATATCGCTTCCGCTATTTCGACAATCACGCGACACTTGAACGCGACCTTGACGACCTCACAACAGACCTCGTCTTCAATTTGTGCGACGAAGGCTTGAATAACGACGCCTTCAAAGAACTTCATGTCCCCGCCCTACTCGAAGTGCGTGGTATGGTCTATTCAGGCGGCGCCCCCGGTTGCCTCGCCTCGTGCTACGATAAAGGCCTCGTCCGCGCTGTTGCCCAATCGCTCGATGTCCCCGTACCGCTCGAAACCTACATCCGCCCCGGCGACCAGGGCGCAACTCTGCCGTCAGTCTTCCCCGCACTACTAAAACCCAACTACGGCGACAGCTCCATCGGCATCACCAAAGACGCCGTCGTCTACAACGAGCGCGCCCTCCTCGATTATCTTGAACAGCTCCGCGTGTTATTCCCCCGCCGCCCCATTCTGGTGCAGGAGTACTTGACCGGCGCTGAATTCTCAGTCGGCCTCGTCGGCAATCCCGATCAAGGCTTGCGCGCGCTGCCCGTACTTGAAGTCGACTTCTCGCGTCTCGATAAAGGCCTACCCCACATTCTCGGCTATGAATCCAAGTGGGAGCCATCGAGCCCCTACTGGACTCAGATCCGCTATCGCGAGGCCACCTTGGCGGATCAAACCCAGCAACAGATGATTGACCATTCCGTCAAGCTGTTCGAACGCCTGAATTGCCGCGACTACGCCCGCTTCGATTTCCGTGCCGACGCTCAAGGCGAAATCAAATTGCTCGAAGTAAACCCCAACCCCGGATGGTGTTGGGACGGCAAGCTCAACATCATGGCGGGCTTCCAAGGGATGCGCTATTCCGAACTCTTGGGCCACATCCTGCAGGCAGCCGTCGAACGCAACGGCATCGTTGCCAGAACGCTTCCCCTTGTCGCAGGAGCCCTCCCAGGCCCCGTTTAAGGAACGGGTCCCTGCGGCAGAATAGGTTCGAGCAACAGCCTAAATACCTGCTCAAAACCCGCCCAAAATCTGCCTCACACGATAAATGACGTAAAAACCAGCGCGACGACTGCGGGCGGTCGCCAAACGCGTATTGACTACCAGCCGTCCATGGCTATGGTGCGCGCTTCCAGTTCGCTTTCCTGCGGGCCCCAACTTGCTTTTTCGCAAGACAGTGCCCGCCTCAACACCGGTAGAACGACCATGGCAAAACCAGCCACTCTCAAGATCAAATTGCTCTCCACCGCAGGCACCGGCTTCTTCTATGTCACCAAGAAGAACCCACGCACCACGACCGAAAAATTGGTCATGAAGAAGTACGACCCGATCGCGCGTAAGCACGTCGACTTCAAAGAAGGTAAGATTAAATAAGTCGACCGAGCCGATCTATAGCAATCTAGCCATAAACGGGCGGCAACCAAATTGCTGGCCCGTTTTTAGTTGCGTCCAAGACATTATAAAAGTCAGCTGAAACAGCGAGCTATAGCACTTCAGCCAAAAATATGGCCGGGTTCGCAGCATCCGGCAGCGGGGTATGTTCCGGCTTACCGCGAACCCAGCCTGTCAAGCGGAGCCAAAGAGGGCGTTGGACTTCCACCTGACGTCCGACCATCCGATTGCAGCGAAGCTGCTTTAGATGATCGCACTCTCACGGCATCAGGAGATGCGGCGGACCCAATGGACCGTGAGAATTCTATCTGATCGCTAAGGTGCTAGATCACAGTCCGAACCGCAATCCAGCTCCAATTCCGCTTATAGACGTATAATGCAGCCCACGCCCAATCACAATTTTCAGAAGCACCACGCGCGGGACATCGCCCCGATAGCCCGCCACTGTAAACCGCGTTTCCCCCGTATCGTTAACTTCGCACCCGATTATTAACTTTATAAGACTGGAACTTACCAACCCCAGACTGACCAGCAACAGCGGCAGAATTTTGCTCAAGCCTTGTCCGCGCCGAGACATGCTAAATTTTCCCCTGCACTCCGAAACATTAGAAAACCGGCTCTGCCACTCAATCCCCATAGAAAAAGGGCGAGAAAATCTCGCCCTCTTAGAAATTACCTGTCGCCAAACAAAACTATAGGCTGGAAAAGCCCAGGCATCAGACCTGAACTATCCTGGAGACCCTGCGTTGGCCTAAACTTAAGCCTGGGCGCTCTCGGCGCGCTCTTTTTCGACACGCTCCTTGTCCGCCTTACCCTTGACCGACACGTCCCGATCAACCAACTCGATCACGGCGCGCGGCGCATTATCGCCGTAGCGAAATCCAGCCTTGAGCACGCGCGTGTAACCGCCATTGCGGTCTTTGTAACGAGCTGCAAGTACGTCGAACAGCTTCTTGACCATATCATCGTCGCGTAGACGAGATGTCGCCAAGCGGCGCGAATTGAGGTCGCCACGCTTCGCCAGTGTAATGTACTTATCCACGACCCGCTTCAGATCTTTGGCCTTCGGCAGCGTCGTTACGATCTGCTCGTGACGCAGCAACGCGGCTGCCATATTCGAGAACATCGCCTGACGATGAGCGCTATCCCGGCTGAAGCGCCGACCTAATTTCTTATGTCGCATAATATTTACCCTTAGGTTGTGGCTGGTCCGGCGCGGACAATCCCGAGCCGGGGTAGCGGGGAGGTTCTATGGCCTCGCCTCGCACTAAATTCGCCTGCCCCCAATCTTTCACAATGGGACCAGGCGAAATTTCTCAATACTGGTCTTCAAACCGCTTTGCCAAATCCTCGATGTTATCTGGCGGCCAGTTCGGCACTTCCATGCCCAAGTGAAGGCCCATGGATGCGAGCACTTCCTTGATTTCATTGAGCGACTTACGACCGAAGTTCGGTGTCCGCAGCATCTCGGCTTCGGTCTTCTGAATAAGATCGCCGATGTAAACGATATTGTCGTTCTTCAAGCAGTTCGCCGAACGCACAGAGAGCTCAAGCTCATCAACTTTTTTGAGCAATGCTGCATTGAATGCAAGTTCGGGATGACGCTGCTCTTCGACGGCCTTCTTCGGCTCTTCGAAGTTGACGAACACTGCCAACTGATCTTGCAG
>JABFRJ010000527.1 GCA_013141255.1 Hyphomicrobiaceae bacterium | reverse complement strand
GTTGGACGGACGCACTCTAAGCTTTTGATTCAGAGTCTGATTCACGTTCTCGGTGGGCGCGACGACGCTTCCACCTCAAACGATCAGACTCTAGTGGTCAGCGGCACTTGGACCAGCGGTAGTTGGGGCCGTTATCGATGTGGATGTGGTTCATGCAAGTATAAGTGCCGACGCCGCCTTCGTGGGTGGCGTAGAGGAACTTGGTGACGGCGCTGTATTTGCCGGACGGGGGCACGAAGTCGACGGCGCGGCAGGAGCCGTGATAGCTCGGTTTGCCCGAGCCGTTGATGCGAGCGCCGGGGCGATGGGTCGAGACGACGGTGATCTTGCCGAAGCGATTGCGGACTTCGGATAGGCGCTGTTTGAGTACGCCGGGTAGGCAACTTTCAGATGTGGTGGCGCCGCCGTGGTTGTGGCTGCTGCGTTTGCTGCGAGCTTCAGCAGGGGTGACTACGGTGAGGGCAAGGCAAAGTGTGAAGGCGAGGGCGGCGGCCCACGCGCGTACTGTTCCGGTCATGGATGATAACTCCCCATAGACGTGCACAGGGTGCGCACGCAACTCACTGGCGGGTTAACGAAGTCTCAAGGGGCTGCCGAGCATTGACGGCGGGGATAGTTAACGCTGAACGCTGGTTTGGATGGGTTGGCGTGGATTCACGGGGCGCACGTCCTTGATGCGCTTCCAATTGCCGCGCCACGGACGGCGGAGCGTGCGGCCCGGTTCAGCTCAGTCCACAAAGGGTTTAATGGTGTAGCCGTCGCGTTCGAGACGGGTGCGGACGGCTGCGGCCATGGCAACGGCGGCGGGGGTGTCGCCGTGGACGCAGATGGTGTCGATTGAGACTTTGATTTTCGTGCCGGATATGGTGGTGATGGCGCCCTCGCCCAAGGTGCGGGCCACGCGTTCGGCGGCGTAGGCGGCGTCGTGGATTACGGCACCGGTTTTTTTGCGCGAGGTCAACTGGCCGTTGTCGTCGTAACTGCGGTCGGCGAAGAATTCACGCGCTTGTTTGAGGCCGAGTTGGTTGGCGATAGGTTCGGTATTGCGGCTGGGCATGGTGACGTAAATGAGCGCTGGGTCGATGGCTTTGATGGCGCGGCCGACAGCGAGGGCGAACGCGTCTTCCTCGTTGACGAGATTTCCAAGCGCGCCGTGGGGTTTGACGTGGGTGACTTTGTGGCCGACCATTTTAGCAACGGCCTGCAGTGCGCCGATCTGATAGGCGACCATCTTTTCGATGTCGGCCATGCTATCACCGCGGATGACGCGGCGGCCAAAACCTTCGCGGTCGTTGAATGAGGGATGAGCGCCGACGGCGACGCCATTTTTCTTGGCGATTTCGCAGGTTCGATACATGACCATGGGATCGCCCGCGTGCCAGCCACAAGCGACATTGGCGGTTGAGACAATGCCGAGCATGGCGGCGTCGTCGCCCATGGTCCAGGCGCCGAAGCTCTCGCCCATGTCGGAGTTTAGGTCGATGCGCATAGGCTGGACTGCTCCCAAAACACTCGTGTGCGACCAGAGTTGCAAGACGCGTGCGGGAGCGCAAGGGCGCGGGGTGAGCTAACTGCTACCGGGGGATGTGGGGCTTGTCTTTGCGGGTCATGAGGAAGGCAATGACGCCAACGCTGACAAGCAACAGTACGACAAAGCCGCCGAGGGCGAAGAGCGCCAAGCTGTCGGTCTTAAGAAGGGCCATGTATTTTTCGGCGGTCATGGGCGGCTCCATAATGTGGGTGGGTTGGCTGTCGGGAGGCCCGATTGGGTCGGGCTAGGCAGCGAGGGAACTGGCAGCATCGGCTGAGTTTGCGGCGACTGCTTTGTTTGAAATCAAGTGCTTGGTGTCACGGGGTCGCAGGGTGTCAGGCGAAGGGCTGGACTTGGGCTGGACTTGGGCCGGATCTGGGTATGATTTTTGGAGGAAAATGGGTGGGTTTGGGCGGACGAGGCGGTCCGCCGCTCCTTCAATTTCTGGCAATCTCTGGCAATCTCTGGCAATCTCTGGATCCTCCATTGCGCCCCTTCCATCGCTCGACATCCCGCGCTATCAAAAGCCCGATATCAGACGTTGATCAGCCTTAGGGAATTCGTTTCATGGCCAATGCCGCGCCGACGACCATTTATGACAAGATTTTTGCCGACCATGTGGTCGACCAGTCGGCGGATGGGACGTGCACGCTCTACATTGACCGGCATTTGGTGCATGAAGTGACGAGCCCGCAGGCGTTTGAAGGTTTGCGGTTGTCGAAGCGCAAAGTGCGGGCGCCGGAAAAGACGCTGGCTGTCGTTGATCACAACGTGCCGACGACGAACCGAGCGGGTGGGATTGATGACGCGGAAAGCCGCGTGCAGGTAGAGACGTTGGCGATGAACGCCAAGGAATTCGGTGTCGAGTATTATAACGAGCTCGATAAACGGCAGGGCATTGTACACGTCATTGGGCCGGAGCAGGGTTTCACGTTGCCGGGCACGACGATTGTGTGTGGTGATAGTCATACCTCGACGCATGGCGCGTTTGGTGCGCTCGCGCATGGTATAGGTACTAGTGAGGTCGAGCATGTGTTGGCGACGCAAACGCTGACGCAGAAAAAAGCCAAGAACATGCTGGTGGAAGTTAGCGGTGTGCTGCCGAAGGGTGTGACGTCGAAAGATGTGATCCTGGCGATCATCGGCGAAATCGGCACGGCGGGCGGCACGGGGCACGTCATTGAATATGCGGGCGATACCATTCGCGCGATGTCGATGGAAGGCCGCATGACGGTTTGCAATATGTCGATTGAAGGTGGCGCGCGGGCCGGACTCGTGGCGCCCGATGAGACGACGTTTGCGTATTTGAAGGGCCGTCCGAAAGCACCGAAGGGTGCGGCTTGGGATCAAGCGGTTTCCTATTGGCGCACGTTGAAGACGGATGCGGGCGCGCATTTTGATAAGGTGGTCAAGCTGGATGCGGCGAAGTTGCCGCCGATTGTGACTTGGGGCACCAGCCCAGAGCAGGTGACGACAATTGAAGGGGCGACACCAGATCCGGACAAGATTGCGGACGAGGGTAAGCGCAACGCCGTTATTCGAGCGCTGGATTATATGGGCCTCAAGGCGAATACGAAGATCTCGGACATTGCGCTTGATGTGGTGTGGATCGGGTCGTGCACCAACGGTCGGATTGAGGATTTGCGGGCAGTGGCCGAAGTGGTTGCGGGCAAGCAAGTGTCGTCGCGATTGGCGTATGCGATGATTGTACCGGGGTCGGGGCTGGTGAAGGAGCAAGCGGAAGCTGAAGGTCTGGATAAGATTTTCTTGGCGGCAGGCTTTCAATGGCGGGAGCCTGGGTGCTCGATGTGTTTGGCGATGAACCCGGACCAGTTGAAGCCGGGGCAACGGTGCGCGTCGACATCGAACCGCAACTTTGAAGGTCGTCAAGGTTTCCGTGGTCGCACGCATTTGGTGTCGCCGGTTATGGCAGCGCATGCGGCTGTGGCGGGGCAGTTTGTGGATTTCCGTAAGTTGGCGTGAGTGCGCCGACATTGAGAGTATGAGAGAGCGGGCAGCGATGCTCGCTTTTTTGTTGAGCATCGCGCCCACCGTTGTCATCCACAGGTGAAGCGGACGTTGAATGAAAAG
>JABFRJ010000457.1 GCA_013141255.1 Hyphomicrobiaceae bacterium | reverse complement strand
ATCATGCCGCGTTCGAGATAGGTGGTGTTTTCCATATCTTCGCCGCGCCCGATGGCGCCCAGCTCTTCGACGCCGGCAACTTCGGTCATGAAACGGACGCAGCGCGTGCATTGGATGCAACGCGTCATCATGGTTTTGATCAGCGGTCCGAGGTTTTTCTCTTCGACCGCGCGTTTGTTCTCGTCGTAGCGCGAACCGCCACCACCGAACGCCATGGCCTGATCCTGCAGGTCGCATTCGCCGCCTTGGTCACAGATCGGGCAATCCAGCGGGTGATTGATCAGTAGGAATTCCATTACCCCTTCGCGCGCCTTTTTGACGACCGGCGACAGGGTGTTGATGACCTTCGGGCTGCCATCCCGATTTGGCGGCAAGTCGTTGATCCCAATAGCGCAACTGGCTTGCAGCTTGGGCATGCCCACGACTTCCACGAGGCACATCCGGCAGTTGCCAGCAATCGATAAGCGTTCGTGATAGCAGAAGCGTGGCACCTCGATGCCCGCCTGCTCGCACGCCTGCAGAAGCGTGAGACCGTCTTCGACTTCGACTTCGCGACCGTCGATAATAAGTTTTTTCGCCATGTCCCCTCGTCCTCGCCGGGATCCGCCATCCGAAAGAACGGCCAAACCCCTCGAGCCAAACCCACGCGTGGGCAGCATCGGAAACGCGCCCTCTGTTCGCTGTTTAGCGCGGGTCGCGGCCTTAGGCTAGCCACACTTTATGGCATACCGCCCTTCTTACGACGCACGCCATTTTTTTGCTTCATCGACTCCGCAACCCACTCAAAAATCTCAATTTTTTGTAACGCCCAGCAAACGTCCGTCCACAATACGTCCGCTATCCTCAGCCAAGGACCGCGCCAACTCCTCGCGCGCCTTCTCTGCCTGACGCTGCCGATTCCACAATGACGCGTAAAGCCCGTCCTTAGCCATTAACTCGCCATGCGTACCACTTTCCACCAGCGCGCCCTTGTCGAGCACCAGGATCTTGTCGGCGTGCACGATGGTTGAGAGGCGGTGGGCGATCACAAGCGTGGTGCGATCTTTCGACACACGGTCGAGCGCATCCTGAATTTCTTTCTCAGTATGGCTATCGAGCGCGCTCGTCGCTTCGTCGAGAATTAGGATCGGTGGCGCCTTCAAAATCGTTCGCGCAATGGCAACCCGCTGCTTCTCGCCGCCCGACAGCTTGAGCCCACGCTCGCCCACCATGGTGTTATAGCCCTCGGGCAGAGCTGCGATGAAGCTGTCGATCTGAGCCAATTGCGTTGCGGCCTTCACGTCAGCCTCACTGGCATCGGGGCGTCCGTAACGCACATTGTACATAATGGAGTCGTTGAATAGCACCGTGTCCTGCGGCACCACCCCCATCGCGGCCCTGAGGCTTGCCTGCGTCACGTCGCGAATGTCTTGGCCATCAATCGTGACCTTGCCGCCCGCCACATCATAGAAGCGCAGCAAGATGCGGCTGATGGTTGACTTGCCCGCCCCCGAAGGCCCGACGATCGCCACCATTTTGCCTGCGGGCACTTCAAACGTGAGACCGTCCAAGATGGTCCGGTCGGCATCGTAACGGAAGACGACGTCATCGAAGCGCACCGTGCCGCCCGCAACCGCCAACGCCTTTGCATCGGACTTGTCGGCAATTTCCGGATTCTGCGACAGCACCTCCATCATCTTCTCGATGTCAGTCAGCCCTTGGCGGATTTCGCGATAAACTGTGCCCATGAAATTGAGCGGGATGAAGAGTTGCAGCATCAGCGCATTGACCATGATGAACTGGCCGATGCTATTGCTGCCCGCAATGACGTCGCGCGCGCTCATGATCATGCAGGCGGTTAACGCGAGCGTGAAAATCACTGCTTGGCCTGAGTTCAGAATTGCCAGAGATGTATAGGTTTTTACTGAAGCCTTCTCGTAGAGTACCAGCGATTTGTCATAACGCTCGGCTTCGCGCTTTTCGGCACCGAAGTATTTCACGGTCTCATAGTTGAGTAGACTATCAATGGCCTTGGTGTTGGCATCGGAATCGCTGTCATTCATGGTTTTGCGGATCGCGACGCGCCATTCCGTGGCTTTGATTGTGAACCACAGATAGGCAACGATCATCGCTGTAATCACAAGCACGTAGCGCCAGTCGAACTCGAAGGCGCAAACGGCAAGAACGAGTACGAACTCGACAATCGTCGGGATCAGCACCATCAGAAGCATGCGCGTGATCTGCTCGATGCCCATGCGGCCGCGTTCGAGCACGCGCGTCAAGCCGCCAGTCTTGCGTTCAAGATGAAAGCGCAGCGAGAGCCGGTGCATGTGATCGAAGGTTGAAAGTGCGAGCGAGCGTACGGCGTGCATCGCCACTTTGGCGAACAACCCTTCACGCACCTGTGCCAAGAGCGTCATGGTGATGCGCACCACGCCGTAAATCACAGTCGCTAGAACGGGCGCGGCGATGAACCATGACGTGCCAACCGGTGGCAGCTTGCCGCCTGATGCCGCCACCAGCGCGTCGGTCGCCCACTTGTAGGTGAAGGGCATCATGATGGTGACGAGCTTGGCCAGCAGCATCAATCCCAGACTGATCATGACCGTGCGCTGTAGATCTGGTCGATCCTTCGGCCAGACATAGGGCAACAGACCGTCAATCGCTTGCAGTTGTTTTGGTGACGGCTGAAGACCCTGCGGCAGCCAGGAAAAATAGCGCGCGGCGCTGAGTGCAACAGCGGCTGGCGACACGGAATCGGGCGTGAGATGAAAAGGTTTTTGCATGCAATTGCTCTAAGCCTTGGTCTCGCGCTTGTCGATCATGATTGCAGCGATCTGCCCCTAAAACGCAAAACCGGGCGCCCAATGAGAGCGCCCGGAATTGATTTGAAGCTCAACGCTCTCAATCGTTGTCGTCAGGCAGATAGATGCGCTGACACGGCCGGATCACATTCACGTCGGCAATGCGGCGCTTGTTGTTCGCATAGATGATGGCGAATTTCGACGATTCGCCGTAATGACGTTTTGCAATACGCGACAGTGTGTCGCCATGTTTGACGACGTACCAGCCGGGCACGTCCACATAACGGCCAGACCGTGGACAGGTCTGGGGCGCGGCTGCCGCTTTGGTTTTCTTGGTCCGCTTCGCGAACTCTGTGGTTTGCTTATCGGCAGTCTTCGCAGGAGTTGCCGCTGATGCTGCGCCAGCCGTTGCAGCGGGAGTTGAAACCGCAGCTGGTGACGCTGGCTTAGCCTGCGCCGAGCGCAACGCTTCGGCAGCCTTAATCGCTGCCTCTGCCCGATCTGCAGCTTCCTTGGCCACTTGAGCCAAGTCGGCCACTTTGGTTGCCGCTGCCTGCTTCGCGCTCTGGGTTGTCGCTGTTCCAACCGCCGCGATAGCTGCCGCCAAGGCCGTGCGCGCGTCGCCCGCCTTTTTGGCTTCGACGGATGTTGTTGTTTCCGCGCGCTTACCTGCATCCGCAACGCGTTTGGCCGCATCTGCCAATTTCTGTGCGTCCGCAGTCTTGGCCCGCTCAGCGGTCAATTTATCCTCGGCTAGCTTCTTCTGATCCGCAGCCGTCGCCGCAGTCAGCGCCGCACGCGCTTCCACCGCTGCCTTCGCGCTCGCCAAGCGCGTTGCGG
>JABFRJ010000410.1 GCA_013141255.1 Hyphomicrobiaceae bacterium | reverse complement strand
GCGAGAGCGGGAGCTTCGATCATGCGGTTGATAGTCTTGAGCGCGCACTTAGATCCTCGTTGCGCCGTTTTGATGATCAGCCCTGATGCTTAGCTCTATTTAGCCGCGCACAGTCGACAAGCCTCAGTCGAACGTGGCGGGGCGCAATGATTGACGCCGACACGCGAAAACGTCCCCCACAGTCCAATACTTACTCCAAACCAAATGAGGTTCGAATGCTGACTCCAGGCGTTGACCATTCTCATGCCGAATCCGTCGATGCTCACAAACTGCTGTACCTGCTTGGACGTCCCAAAACACTATTGGTCGAGCGGCAAGATCGAGCCAGCGTTCTACTGCCAGCGCCGACAGTTTCTGCCGAGCCTAAATGGCTCGCTCAAGCCGATGCTGCTGTCAGGCATGCCAAGGCAAACGGCTGGTTAGAGCCAGTGGCGCTCCACCGATCGCACATCATCAAACACCTTGAGGGTAAGTCCTACGCTGCATCTACATTGTCGCCGACAGGCCGAAGCGCGCTTGTGGAATTGTTAAAGTCGCAGCCTTCGAGACAGATACACAGTCGCGCAACCAAGGCGCCCAACACGAAGCGGGCCGCGACCGCAACGCAAGTCAATCAAGCGCAACACTATCAAGCGCCTCTACTTCTCCAGCTTCGCAGTCGTCGAGATCGCGGCCGCAAGCCATTGCTGACCGATGCTGAAGTTCAGGCAGGTAAGCGTTTGGCCGAAGAGTTCAACCGCGGTGCCATGCAGCCGCGCGTCACAGCCAATTGGGACCCAAGCGCGATCGTCGACCGGCAAAATCGAGCAGCACCAGGTACAGCCCAAAACGTCTCTGACGGCACATCGCGCGCGCAAGAGAATGTGCGCCGCGCACTCGACGCGGTCGGCTCGGGCTTGCAAGGCATACTTGTTGACGTTTGTTGTTTTGAGTTGGGCCTCGAAGTCATCGAAGGCAATCACAATTGGGCCCGCGGCACCGCCCGTACTGTGCTGCAGATCGCTCTGAAGCAACTCGCGGAGCACTACGGCCTTCAACCGCGCGCGACAAACCCTGAGCCAGCATCACAAACGCCGATAACAACGCGACATTGGGCTGAACCCAACTATCGGCCCGACACGCGACGATGGCGCGGTGAGGCCACGGCCAAGCCAATTGATGAGTGACACGACCAGCCGCCGACTAGAGAACGTCACCAGATGCCTTCAACCGATCATCGCCACACCACCAATCGCATCGCGATGATAGACGTCCATAGCCAACAATGCGGGCAACAGAAACTCGCCGGGGTCGTTTGTGCTCATCGCGCGCCACCTGAATGTTCGATGTGTGATAATTGCGGTTTGAAGATGCCGTGCTTACCGTCATATACGCCGCTAGGCTGATCTTGGCGCATTTCATCCAGCCACTGTGTTTTGATATCCAGCATCATTTTCACAGAGGTGCTTTGCACAATCTCAATCTTGGCGGCCTTCAATTCGATGTTGGTGCCGATCACGCGGCCGAACCGATTGGGGCACACGGGTTCAGCATTTTTGTATGGCTGGTCCCGTGGAAACCACACAAACTGGGGAAGCAGATTTCCGCCAAGCTCTCTCTTGCCAGAACGCAATTTGACCAGATCCTTCACGTCGAGCTTGAACGCGTCGAGCAACCCAACAACGACAACCGCCTTGCAAGAGCTATCGTGCGTCACGGAGCTATAATCCTTCATCGCAACGAGCCAGCCGTGACGACCGAGGTCGATGACGGAGGCGACGCCTCTAGTCGACGTGTAGTACCGATACGGGCTGTTCGCCCCGCCCCCGCCATAAAACGTGGTCTCGATGACGCTCGAGCCCGTCCTGTCTTCGCCGTCCACCTCCACAGTGAAGGAAATTTTGTATCGAACGACGTGCGACGAGCTGCAGGCAGCCAAAACGACCACAGCGCTGAACGCCACCATAGTGCGACGCCAACGCGACGCCTGCGTAGACTTGGCGCTGCTTGAATTTGTAAAAGATGGCAGTCGGGTGGGCATAAAGCACATCACCTTCCACCAGTTGTTGGTTGCACTGCGGCCTCAACCATTTTCGCCACACCACCAATCGCATCACGATGATAGACGTCCATTGCCAACAGGGCGGGCAACAGAAACTCGCCGGGATCTTTGGTGCTCATCGGTCGCTTCCCGTATGTTCGATATTCTGTCGCATGGGTATGAATTCGCCGGTGCGAGTGCTCAGCGAACCTTGAGGTTGTGCGATGCGCATTTCATCGAGCCACGGCGTTTTCACGTCCTGAACAGTTCTCAACGAGGCTTTCGGTACGATCTCGATCGTAGCGGCCTTCAATTCAATGCTGGCGCCGATGACGCGACCGAACCTGTCGGCGCAGACCGGTTTGGCATCGCGGTATGGCTGGCCACGCGGAAACCAGACGAATTGAGGAAGTAGTTTTGCGCCGAGATCCCGCTTGCCTGAGCGCAATTTGACCAGATCCTTCGCGTCAAGGCGGAACGCATCGAGAAGCCCCTGGATGGTCACGGCCTCGCACGACTGGTCGTGCGCGTCGAGAACGAAGTCTTTCATCGCAACGAGCCAGCCGTGGCGACCGAGGTCGATGACGGCTGCAACGCCTCTGGTCGAAGTGTAGTACTGATACGGGCTGTTCGCCCCGCCCCCGCCATAAAACGTGGTCTGCAACACGCTCGAACCAATCCTGTCTTCGCCGTCCACCTCCACAGTGAAGGAAATTTTGTATCGAACGACGTGTGATGAGCTGCAGGCAGCCAAAACGACCACAGCGCTGAACGCCACCATAGTGCGACGCCAACGCGACGCCTGCGTAGACTTGGCGCTGCTTGAATTTGTAAAAGATGGCAGTCGGGTGGGCATAAAGCACATCACCTTCCACCAGTTGTTGGTTGCACTGCGGCCTCAACCATTTTCGCCACGACCTCCGGATCGATCAGATGCCCGACCAACGGGTGAATCTTGAGGGACTTGCCGACGTGCGGATTAAATTCGGGATAAAATTCGGGCCAGTCACTATCTTCCGCTCCCACCATTTTTCGCTCCCACCATTTTTTGCTCCAAGCGCATTACCAACCAAACTCCGCAAGCTGAGCATAGCGCGGGGGCGAGCTTCGCGCTAGGTCGGCTCGCCGCGCCTCACACACGATGGTTGCGCCGCCCGCGCGACGGGTCCTCTTCCCAGGCGTGAAGGCGCATGGGGATAGGGAGAAGAGCGTTTCATTTTCGCAGTCGGGTGTTGCTGACGTCGGCCTTTGAAAGCGCGTGGGATATTGGTTTACATCATACCCCCAGAGGCTTGCTTGGGTGGCCGCCTGCGCGGCCACGACGCGTCGCGACCAACGTGTCTGTGCGCTACTTGCCAACATAAGGCCGCTCATCTCCATCTTCCGCCGCTTCATTTCGAGATGCTTGATGTCAGAGAGATTTTCCTCAACACATCTGGATCTATCAATTCAAAAAATGATGTGACCAATCGATTACTCTTCGCGCCACACGTCGCGTTCGTCCCACCCCGTCATGCCGTCGCGGGCATACATGTCGCGGAGCGCGTTCGACACAAAGATGTCGATGTAAGACATGCGCAGGTCGGTCCAAATGGCCCGACCTTTAATC
>JABFRJ010000147.1 GCA_013141255.1 Hyphomicrobiaceae bacterium | reverse complement strand
AGTATTTGCCGCGCTATGGATCCCGGGGACAAGCCCCGGGATGACACGTTCAGGGCCCCTTGCTAGAAGCGGCCACAACACAGCGACAACCGAAAGACCGATACGACATGTCGAAGGACAAGAGCACCCCCCCGAAAGCTGCAAGCGGCAAACCTGACAAGGGTCACGCTGGCAAGGCGCCGGCGGACAAGCTGGCGGCAGACAAGGCGCCGGTGGACAAAGGTGCCGCCGCGCCTGCCGCATCGCCTAAGGGCGATGCATCGGACAAGGGAAGTGCAACGGAAGGCGGGCGCGACTGGTCGAAGACTTTGTATCTGCCGGAGACGCCGTTTCCGATGCGCGCCGGATTGCCCGAGCTTGAGCCGAAGCTGTTGAAGCGCTGGGACGAGATCGGGCTTTACAAGAAGATCCGCGCCCAATCGAAGGGCCGCGTGAAGTTTACACTGCATGATGGTCCGCCGTACGCGAACGGCAACATCCACATCGGGCATGCGCTCAACAAGATTCTGAAAGACCTCGTGGTCAAGTCGCAGCAGATGCTGGGGCACGATTCCAATTACGTGCCGGGTTGGGATTGCCACGGTCTGCCGATCGAATGGAAGATCGAGGAACAGTATCGCGCCAAGGGTAAGGAGAAGCCGAACTTCTCCGACCCGAAAGCCATGAACGCCTTCCGCGGTGAATGCCGCGAGTTCGCCAAGCATTGGCTGAGCGTTCAGCGCGAGGAGTTCAAGCGCCTCGGTGTGGTGGGTGATTGGGACAACCCGTATTCGACGATGGCGTTCCGCGCGGAGAGCATCATCGCGCGCGAGATCATGAAGTTCGCGGCGACGGGTCAGCTCTATCGCGGTTCGAAGCCGGTGATGTGGAGTGTGGTTGAGAAGACCGCGCTCGCCGAAGCCGAGGTCGAATATCAGGACTATCAGTCCGATATGATCTGGGTGAAGTTTCCTGTTGCCAAAGCTGGCTTCAGTTTTAATCAATTGGATGGCGCAATTGCTTCCAATAAGTTTGGTAACGATGAAGGGGTGAGAAAGTCCGTCGCTGCAATTCAAGACAGCAACAAGCACAAACTTAAACTCGACGATGCCTCCGTTGTCATTTGGACCACGACGCCTTGGACGATTCCCGGCAACCGCGCGATAAGTTTCAACAACAAGATCGCCTATGGCCTCTATCGGGTGACTGCGTCACCCGATGGGAATTGGGCAAATGTGGGTGATAAATTCATCCTTGCCGATAAGCTTGCGGCTGACGTTTTCAAAACGTCGAAAGTCGAGAGCTATGTGCGGCTCGCCGCAGTCGAGCCGCAGGATTTGGCGGCGATCACGTGTCAGCATCCACTCCATGCTTTGGGCTACGGTTTCGACATCCCCCTCCTCGACGGTGATCACGTTACCGACGACACGGGCACTGGCTTTGTGCACACGGCGCCTGGCCACGGTGCCGACGACTACAACATCTGGACCGCCAACCAGAAAGCGCTGCGCGAGCGCGGCATTGATACGACTGTACCCTTCACCGTCGATGCCGATGGCGTGCTGACCAAAGCCGCACCCGGCTTTGAAGGCAAGCGCGTACTCAAAGAAAACGGCGACAAGGGCGACGCGAATGATGCCGTCATCAAAGCCTTGCAAGAGGCAGGCAACATCATCGCGCGCGGCCGCTTGAAGCATCAGTACCCGCATTCCTGGCGCTCGAAAAAGCCGGTCATTTTCCGCAACACGCCGCAGTGGTTCATCGGCATGGATGGGAAGCTCGATCTTAGCCTCTCCCCTCGGGGAGAGGCGGGCGCGGCACGCGCCGGTGAGGGGGCGGTCAAATCCGCTCCACTGTCACAAAGTTCGCCCCCTCCCCCTAACCCTCTCCCCAAGGGGAGAGGGGATAACAGCGCTTCCCTTCGCACCACCGCCCTCGATCAGATCAAAAAGACCCAGTGGGTCCCGGCAGCGGGCGAGAACCGCATCACCGGCATGATTGCGGGCCGGCCCGATTGGGTGGTGTCGCGCCAGCGCGCCTGGGGCGTGCCGATTGCCGTGTTCCGCAACGTCGAAACCGATGAAGTGCTGCCCGGCAACGGCGCGCACAAAGCCAAGTCCGCCGAACTCATGCAGCGCATCGAAGCCGCATTCGCGGAAAAAGGCGCGGACGTCTGGTTCGAGGAAGGCGCGAAAGAACGCTTTCTCGATGGCATCATTCCGAAGGCCGAGATGGCGAAGTGGGAGCAGGTCAAGGACGTGCTCGACGTGTGGTTCGACAGCGGTTGCACGCACGCATTCACGCTTGATGATGAAGTCGCGTTCCCGGGTCTCAAGGGCCTCACCCGCAAAGTCTATGGCGGGCAGGATAAGGTCATGTACCTCGAAGGTTCGGATCAGCATCGTGGCTGGTTCCATTCGTCCTTGCTCGAGTCTTGCGGCACGCGCGGACATGCGCCCTATGACGTGGTGTTGACCCACGGCTTCGTGCTCGACGAGAAGGGACAGAAGATGTCCAAGTCTCTGGGCAACGTGGTTGCGCCCCAGGACGTGATGAGCAAATCAGGCGCCGATATTCTGCGCCTGTGGGTGGCAGCCTCCGACTATTCGGACGATCTGCGCATTGGGCCGGAAATTCTGAAAACGTTCAGCGAAACCTATCGCAAGCTGCGCAACACGCTGCGCTGGATGCTCGGCGCGCTGGCGCACTTTGACATTGCCGCGTCCGACTCCCCTTCCGGGATGCCGGCCGGACGCGGCGTGGCGTATCAAGACATGCCCGAGCTTGAGCGCTTGATGCTGCATCGCTTGAGCGAGCTCGATCACGATATTCAGGCGGCGTACAAGCATTACGACTATCGCAAGGTCGTCGGCATGCTGACGCACTTCATGAATACTGAGTTGTCGGCATTCTATTTCGATGTGCGCAAGGACGCGCTCTATTGCGAAGCGCCCTCAAGCGTAAAGCGGCGCGCGGCACTTACCGTTGTCGATCATCTGTGCGAAGCGCTGATCACATGGCTTGCGCCGATCCTGTCGTTCACTGCCGAAGAAGCCTGGATGCTCTACAAGCCGAACGGCGATGAAAGCGTGCATCTGGTGCCGTTCGCGAAAATTCCGAAGGCGTGGCGCGACGAAAATCTTTCCGCCAAGTGGGATCGCGTGAAGGAGGTCCGCTCTGTCGTGACCGGCGCTTTGGAAGTCGAACGCGCAAGTAAGAAAATCGGATCGTCGCTCGAAGCGGCACCTGTGGTCTACGTCACCGATCCCGATCTGATGGTTGGTCTCGACGGCGTTGACATGGCGGAAGTGTGCATCACCTCGGCGATTTCTGTCAGCGACAAGGTTGTGCCAGAGGGTGCCTTCGCGTTGCCGAACGTGCCGGGCGTTGGCGTAGTCGTGAACTTGGCCGAAGGTAAAAAGTGCGCGCGCTCGTGGCGCATCACCAAGGATGTCGGCTCGGATATGGCTTATCCCGATCTTTCAGCGCGCGACGCAGCCGCCGTCCGCGAAATCGACGCAAAGGCCGTCTCGTGATTGTCCACCAATGTCATCCCGGGCTTTATGCCCGGGATCCATCGTGCAGTATGTTCCGGCGTTGAAAGGGAATGCTATATCGCCGCTATGGCGTGCGCGGCGAAATGGATCCCGGGGACAA
>JABFRJ010000528.1 GCA_013141255.1 Hyphomicrobiaceae bacterium | reverse complement strand
GTGCTGGCGAAAGACCACGACGCCTTGCCCACGCCAAGGAAAGAAATTAGTGTGCGCATGAGTCATACGCACACAATATACGCGTCCACGATGCGAGGATCAAATGCAAGACAATCCCGCCCGCTACAAAAAAACTCGTTCAAAACCAATGGCGCCCAAGGCCATACCCAAGACGCCGATGCCCGCGACGTCCGCCCCCGCGAAGATTGTCCCAAAACAACGCGCCGACAATCGTGCCAAGCCGCGTAAATCGGCCGTCAACGTCTCAATCAATAGCGAATTGGCCGCCGAGGCCAAAGCCGCCGGTATCAACCTGTCTGCAACGCTCGAAGCCGCCCTCAACGCTGAGCTTAAATCGGTACGCACTGCCAAGTGGCAGGAAGACAACCGCGGCGCCATCGAGTCAATAAACACTTACGTGGAAAAGCACGGCTTGCCACTCGCCAAATACAGGACGTGGTGATGCATCAGTTCGATGTCGTAAAGCTCGCTGACGGCTCGCTCGCAATCCTCATCCAAGCCGACCTGCTGGACGTTTTTCGAACGCGGGTTGTTGCACCGCTTTTCCTCGCGCAAGGCGTCGAGGCAACACCGAAGCTGCATCCAACTTTCAAAATCGGTAAGCAGACCTACATTCTAGCAGTCGAACAACTCGGCGCAGTGTTTGCCCGCGACATCGCCCGTGTCATCCACTCCGCCAAAGACCGCGAATGGGATATCCGCCGCGCCCTCGATCTGGTCCTTGTTGGCGTATAGCGGCTTCGGAGCTCGGGTCAAGCGTGAGCAGCGGTTCACCCCCACTCACGCCTGCCACCGCCGCGTCAGCCACGTGCACACAACCGCCGCAAAAACAGACGGCAGCACCAACAACAGCACAATCGGTTTAAGCGACGCCACCAACGGCAGCGGGTCGGCGCCAGCGGTCTGCGTCACCACATCAAGCGCATACCCGAAAACAAACGCAGCAACCGCTGCAGCCAGCGCGACCGCGAGCAATGACACCTGTCGCGACCGCCAAGTCCGCCACGCCACAAATACGCCGACCAGCAGCGCCGGAAGCCCACCAAACAAGTGCGCAAATAAGAAGCCGACAAAGAACTGATCGATCTGCAGCGCGGTGGCACCATTTTGCGCCATGTTTGCCAACATCATTCCGAAGTAAACCGCAACCCACCCAACCAGCGGCCCCACCAGCAAAAACGTCAGCACAATCTTCGCCGCCCGCCCCGGCTGCCCAATCGCGCGCCAACTATGTCTGCGAGTGTGAACCATCATATCGCGCCTTCATGCGTTACGAATTGTCAAGAAATCGCACTCTCATACGAGACACCATTCAAGCGGTGGTGGCAACTCATCCGCCGAAAAATCAACCTGCAAAACACGACGGCGCTTAGGTTGTATTGCGGCATTCGACGCGTGCAGAATAGCTGTTGCATATAGCCACACATCGCCGGTCGCGGCTAAACAAGTCGCAATTCCAAGTCGCGATATTGTTCCTTCAATTATTTCGACCGGTACCCGCCCTTCTTGATGCGACCCCGGCGCAATCAACAATGGAGCATTGTCGCAATCGCAGGGATCGAGATGCGCCCGCAGTGTCACCATGCGGTCCAGAAATGAAAACGGTGGCTCCACATGTTGCAGTCCGCTCTTCCGCGACCAAGGGCCAAAACCCGCAACATCAAATCGATCACGTACGACAATTGTCCTATCTTGGTGCCAGCCAAGTGCCCAATTGGTTTCCGCGGTTTTATCAAACAACACAGCACGAACGGCGCGTGCTTGGAGTCCGAGATGCCCCCTTGCAAGCCGCAACAACGTACTCGTCGGCCCTGTCAGTGATGAGGCGAGCGGATGACCATTTAAACGAACGCCCGCCATATCACGCCCAACCGTATCCGACAGCATGTCGATCTGCTGCAACTCTTCAATTGACAAAGCCGAGCGATACCGCTCGGCCCCATCTCTTTCAAAAATCAACTGGCAGCCACTCTCTATTCCGCCCCCTTGATGGGGGAGGAAGCCATGCCACGGCTTAGCTTTAGCTAAGTCGTTCGGCATGGCTGGAGGGGGTGAGGACTCTTTCAATCTCAAGCAATCTTCGGCTTGAGTTCACCCTTCTTATAACGCGCCGCCATTTCGGCCAGCGTCGCAATGCGCTTGATCTTGCTCGCTTGGCCTGCCGTATTGAATTCCTGCAAACGCTGCTTGCACAGCTTCTGCATCGCATCCATCGCCGGCTTCAGATATTTGCGCGGATCGAATTCACCCTGCTCTTCCGCCAACACGCGGCGGATCTGCCCCGTCATCGCCATGCGGTTGTCGGTGTCGATGTTGATCTTGCGCACGCCATGCTTGATGCCGCGCTGAATTTCTTCAACCGGCACGCCCCACGTCGGCTTCATCTTGCCGCCAAATTTGTTGATGATGTCCTGCAACTCCTGCGGCACCGACGACGAGCCGTGCATGACGAGATGCGTATGTGGCAGCTTGCGATTGATCTCTTCAATCACATTCATCGCCAGCACCTTGCCATCAGGCTTGCGCGAAAACTTATACGCCCCGTGGCTCGTACCCATCGCAATCGCCAGCGCATCAACTTCCGTCTCTTTGACGAACTTCACCGCTTCATCCGGATTGGTCAGCAGTTGGTCGTGCGAAAGTATGCCTTCCGCGCCGTGCCCGTCTTCCTTGTCGCCCATGCCCGTCTCAAGCGAGCCGAGCACGCCAAGCTCCCCTTCAACCGAGATGCCGCCCAAGTGGCTCATCACAGTCACTTGCTTGGTCACGCCGACGTTGTAGTCCCAATCGGCCGGCGTCTTGCCGTCTGCTTTCAGCGACCCGTCCATCATCACAGACGTAAACCCGGCTTGGATCGCCGTCATGCAGGTGTCTGGTCCGTTACCATGATCAAGATGCACGCAAACGGGAATATGCGGATAAATCTCCGTCACCGCGTCCATCATGTGCTTCAGCATAATGTCGTTGGCATACGAGCGCGCGCCACGCGACGCTTGAATGATAACCGGCGCGTCGGTCTCGTTCGCTGCTGCCATGATCGCTAGCGCTTGTTCCATGTTGTTGATGTTAAAGGCTGGAACGCCGTAGCTGTGCTCGGCGGCGTGGTCGAGCAACTGACGAAGGGTAATGCGGGCCATGGGGGTCTCTCCGGCTGGGATCAAATCGGTGGCCATCCTCTACCCGGATGCCACGCTCAGGCCAAGGGGCGGAACGTCAACACTTGGTCACAGCGTAAAATACCTCGAAACGCGCGTCTCATGCAGGTCAGATAACCGTCGCACGGGAGACGGAAATGCGCTCAACATCAGTTAACGTCGCAACAGATCACCGGAGAGACGAATGAAACCCTATCTGCTGCGCTTCCATCGTTGGCTGACGCTCGCTTTCGCGTTGCCCTGGATCGTCATACTCGTCACCGGGCTTGTCCTGTCATTCGAACCCATGTTGATGGATCGCACGTTCACCGGGCGTTCCGTCTCGCTTGCCACGGTTGAGGCAGCCATCGCCAAGCATGATCCCACCGGCAAAGCCAACACCCTCAACGTCCGCGCCTACGATAATGCCATCATCCTGTCCGAAGGCCGTGGCTCCACCCCAATTAGGATCGACCTAAAGACCGG